>JASLGD010000577.1 GCA_030150305.1 Caldimonas sp.
GCGCGCGGCGGTGCCGGACGCTGCGCCGCCTTCGACCTGCAGCTCGCGCACCGGCCGCACCTCGATCGAGCCGTGGCGCGCCGGCGGGATGCGCGCCGCGAGCTGGATCGCCTCGTTGAGGTCGCGCGCGTCGACGAGGTAGAAGCCGGCGAGCATCTCGCGCGTCTCGGCGAACGGGCCGTCGTAGAGCGTGACCTCGCCGCCGCGCACGCGCACCGTCGTCGCGGTGTGCGTCGGGTGCAGCGGCTCGGCGGCGAGCAGCCGCTTGCCCTCGACGAGCTGCTGCACATAGTCGGCGCAGTCGGCATCGCTGCACGCCGACCAGTGCTCGGCGTCGAGGTAGACGAGGCAGAGGTATTTCACCGCTGTGTCCGCTCACTGAAACGCGATCGGCTCGCCGTTCACGGCCCAGGCGACGCCGAAGCGGTCGGTGACCATGCCGAACGTCTTCGCCCAGAACGTCGGCGCGAGCGGCATCGTGACCCGGCCGCCTTGCGCGAGCGCATGGAACGCGCTCTGCGCCTGGTCGACGGTGTCGTACTGCAGCGCGAGCATGACGCCCTTGACGCCTTCGTACTGCACTCCCGGCGGCGTGTCGCCGGCGAAGAGCATCGCGCCGCCCGGCAGGACGAGGCGCGCGTGCATGACGCCGTCGCCGCTCGGCTGCGCGCCGCTTTCGCAGCCTTCGGCGGCGGCGGGCATCTTCGGCATGTCGGCGTAGCTCATCATCGTCTCGATGCTGGCGCCGAGCGCCTGCTCGTAGAAGCGGAATGCCTCGCGCGTCTTGCCGTCGAACGAGAGGTACGGGGTGAGGGTGGTCGACATCGTCGGTGCTCCTGAGGGGTTGCGGTCGTGCCGGGTGCCCGGCGCTCGATAGTCGAACGGGATCGACGCCGTTCGACGAGGCTCTCGCAATTAATTTTCGGCGCTCAGGCGGCGAGCTCCGCGAGACGACGCTCGAGCAGGCGGCGCTCGGGCTCCTGGCGCGCGAGCACGATCGCGGCGCGGTAGTGCGCTTCGGCGTCGCGCCGCCGTCCGGCACGGCGGCAGAGCTCGGCGGCAGCGGCCGGGGCGGCGTGGTAGCCGGGCAGCGCGGCGAGCAGCGGCTCGACGAGCGCGAGCCCGGCGTCGGGCCCGTCGCGCATCGCGATGGCGACGGCGCGGTTGAGTGCGATCACCGGGCTCGGCTCGACGCGCAGCAAGGCGTCGTACAACCCGACGATCTGCGGCCAGTCGGTCGCGTCGGTGCTCGGCGCCTCGGCGTGCACGGCGGCGATCGCCGCCTGCAGCGCATAGGCGCCGAAGCCCGGCCGCGACAGCGCCTCGTGCGCGAGTGCCGCGCCTTCGTCGATCGCTGCGCGGTCCCAGCGCGAACGGTCCTGCGCGTCGAGCGGAACGAGCTCGCCGTCGGCGCTCGAACGCGCCGCGCGACGCGCGTCGTGCAGCAGCAGCAACGCGAGCAGGCCGGTCGCTTCGGGCTCGACGGGCATGAGCGCATGCAGCAGCCGAGCGAGCCGGATCGCTTCTCCGGCGAGCTCGGCGGCGTGCGCCGCGTGCCCCTCGGTGAAGACGAGATAGACGACCCGCAGCACGCTCGCGAGCCGCCCCGGCCGCTCCGCCGGCCCGGGCACCTCGTACGGGATCCGCGCGGCCGCGATCTTGGCTTTCGCGCGCACGATGCGCTGCGCGAGCGTCGGCGTCGCGACGAGAAACGCGCCGGCGATCGCCTCGGTCGTCAGCCCGCACACCTCGCGCAGCGTCAGCGCGATGCGCGCTTCCTCCGACAGGCTCGGGTGGCAGCACGTGAAGACGAGGCGCAGCCGGTCGTCCTCGATCGCGCCGCGCGCGTCGAGCTGCTCTTCCCACCCGGGGGCCGGGTCGGCGACGTTCTCGACGTGCTCGGCGGCGTCGTCGAGCGCAGCGAAGCGGCGATCGCGGCGCAGGCGGTCGATCGCGCGAAAGCGCCCGGCCGAGACGAGCCAAGCGACCGGGTTCGCCGGCATCCCTTCGAGCGGCCAGCGCTCCGACGCCGCGACGAACGCGTCGTGCAGCGCGTCCTCGGCGAGATCGAAGCTGCCGAGCAGCCGCAGCAACGTCGAGAAGACGCGGCGGCTGTCGCGACGGTAGATCGCGTCAACGGCGTCTGCCATCACTTCGGCCGCGGCGCCGCCTCGTCGCGCAGCGGAACCTCGATCCTGCCGGCGCGCATCTCGCGCGTGACCTGAGCGACTGCGCGCGCGACCTGCCTCGTCTCCTCGCGGAGGGCACGGTCGGCGTCGAGCGCGTCGTGGCTGGTCGCGTACGGCTCCCAGTAGCCGATGTAGCGGCCGAGGCGGGCGCGGCTGCCGGCGTCGATCAGGCCCATCCAGTCGAGCCAGTCCGAAAGCGCGCGGCGGTTGCCTTCGACGCCGTCGACATCGCCATGGACGACGAGCCCGTAGACGCGGCCGGCGAGGTGCTTCGGATACGGCCAGCCGGCGAGCTCGAGCGCCTTCGCCTCCTCGGGCTTCTTGCCGTGCGTCGACGTCGGGTCGGGGTTGCCGCCGTCGGCGCAGACGAGGCGGTCGACCATGAGCTTGAGCGCGCTCGACGACGTGTACCAGTGCGTCGGCGTGACGATCACGATCGCGTGCGCCGCCGCCCAGCGCTCGAAGATCTCGTTCATCGCGTCGTGGACCTGGTTGAGCGCGTGGTTCGGATAGCAGCTGCACGGCCAGTGGCAGAGCGGCATCGCCGTCGAGACGCAGCCCTTGCACGGATGGATCTTGCGGCCGTACTCGGAGGTGAGACGGCTGAGGTCGAGGAGATCGACCTCGAGGTTCTCGGCGACGAGCGTCTCCTCGACCTCGCGCGCGAGGCGGAACGTCTTCGACATCTCGCCCGGGCAGGTGCCGTCGTTGCGCGGCGAGCCGCAGATGACGAGCGCCCGCGTCCGCGACGCGGCGCTGCGTTGCGCGGCCTGCGCGCGCTCGATGCGCTCGCGCGCGGCGAGCCAGTCGACCGACAGCTCGTACTCGGGATCGGCGTGGCCGGGGCCGGCCTTGCGCGTCGTCGGCGCCTTGCGCCCGTCCTCGTAGTTGTGCCACGCGATCTCCTCGATCCGGCCGAGCGCCTCGCGCTCGGCGTCGAAGTTCGGATCGAAGAAGAGCTGGCGGAAGCGCTCGCCGAATTCGTCGCGCGTCAGCTGTGCCGGCGCCTGTCCCTTGCGTACCTGCGTCATCGTCGTTGCCTGGTGCCTTTGTCGTACCGCCGCCATCCTAGTTGCGCACGGCGGCCGACGCGCAGCAGCGGCAACCGACCATGGGCCGAACCATCGGAGCGCTGGGCACAAGGGGTCTGTTCCGTCGATTGGCCGACTCGCCGGCGACGGCGTTCCCTTGAGATCGCGGCCCTGCGCGCGAGCGAGCAGCGCACGCGACGGCAGAGCGAGCCGTTGCAGCTCGCGGCGCGCCGCCCGAGCAGCCGCTGAACGTGCTCGCGCACCGCGGCTGCTGGTCGTTGCCGATCAAGACACGCGAGCGTCGGGCGGTCGGAACGGCCAGTCCGGACTCAGGCCCGGCGCGTGCGCCGGCTCAGACAAGGTCCAGGTCGCGGCTCGCGGCGCCGGGAAACACCTGCTGGAGCTGCGACGGCGAAAGGCCGTAGAGGCGGCCGAACAATCCGCCAAGCACGCTGCGGTACTCGTTCAACACGGGATAGTCCCGGTTCTGGAACATGCTCGTGGGCGCCACGGCGATCTGCTCCCCCACGACACGGCCACCGTGCACGCCGCCGCCGAGCACCCAGTACACGGTGCCGTGGCCATGGTCGGTGCCGCGATTGCCGTTTTCCCTGAACGTCCGTCCGAATTCGCTCATGACCACGACAGTGCTCTCGCGCCAAGACGGCCCCATCTCGTCGGCGTAAGCGGCGAGTCCCTTGCCGAGCTCGGCGAGACGGTTCGCCAAGTAGCCGCTCGCGGCGCCTTGCGCGACGTGCGTGTCCCAGCCGCCGACGTCGACGAACGCCAGGTGGTAGTGCTCGCGCATCAAGCGGGCGATCCTGCGGGCCTCGCCCTCGAAGCCCTTGGCCGTGATCGCGTTGCGGCTTGCTGCGAGCATCTCGCCGGCCGTGGCGCCCGGGTCGCCGTTGATGTCGCGCATCGCGCCTTCGCGCACGGCGAATCCCTCCTTGACCGTGCCGGCGAGCGGCGAGCCGGCGTACATGTCGGCGATGAGCTGCGCCTGGCGCGCCTCGACGGCGGGCTTGGCGGGGTTGACCAGCGCCAGGTTGGCCACCTGCTGCGCGCCGCGGAACGTGAGGGGCAGCTGGTCGGTGAACGCGATCGCGTCGCGGGCGCCGATGACCTGCGCGAGGCGGTTCATGAAGCCCGACTGAAAGTCGCGGCGGCCGGTCAACGGCTGACCGAGCTCGATGCTGTCCTGCGTCTCGAAGTGGCTGCGGGACATGTCATCGGTGCCGGCGAAGGGCACGAAGGCGAGCTCGCGGCGAGCGAAGAGCGGCTGCATCGTGTCGATCAAGGCCGGGTGCAAGCCCCAGTCGCCATCGAGCGCGAGCGCCGCGTCGGTCGCAGTCCCAGGCCGGGCGATCGCGATGTGCGGGCGCTGCTCGTAGTAGAAGCTGCTCGCGACCGGGACGAGCAGGCTTGCTGCGTCGTATGCGCCACGCAGGAAGACGACCAGCACGCGCGGCGTGCCGCGCTCGGCCGCGATCAGTCGGATGCCGCCCGCTGCCAGCGGGATCGAGCCTGCGCAACGCAGGAAGGTTCGGCGGTTCATGGCATGTCCTCCGAGTCGAGCGCGATCGCCTAGCGATACATGAACTCCGGCGACGACAGCAGCAGGACGTTCCACTCCTGGGGCGAGCTGCTGGCGGCGAGGGCGGCACGCGTGCGCTCGCCGAACGTCGGCGCCAGCGAGCCGTGGTAGAGCGCGTTCGACAGCTGCGGGAACGCGGGAGCGTCCACCGGCGCCGGGCCTTCGCTCCTGAACAACCCTGCGCTGCTCGAGCCGATGATGCGGGCGATCTCGAATCGCGTCGTCATCTGCCCGGAGCTGGACCACGCCGCTTCGTCGAGCGGGTAGCCGTCGGGGGTCTGGCGGTTGTAGAGCCCCTGGCCGAGGCGGCCGAGCCAGCCGAGCATGGGCGCGGCATTGAGGATCGGCCGGCCGTCGTACGACAGCCGGACAGCGGAGACGACGTAGTGCATCGGGTCCTTGAACTTTCGCCCGAGCGATGGCGTGAACTCCGGCGCGTCGAACATCGCCCGCAGCACGACTCCGATCCGGCCGTCGCTGGCGACGAAGGCACTGCGCATGCGCTCGACGAGCGCCGGCGCGGGGTCGTCGGCGACGAAGTACATGGCGAGCTTCCTGCTCACGTGCTGCGCGGTCGCGGGGTGTCTCGCGAGGCGCTCCAGCGTGTCGACGATCTCCTCCCAGCCGCGGCCGGCGATGCGGTGGCCGAGCACCAGCTTTTCGCCCATGTCGTGTCGCGCCGGGTTGAACTCGGTCGCGCCGCGGCGCACGTACAGCGGCCGCTGCGCGGCACTCAGGTTCGGAGCCTTGTCGGTGAAGTTGACGCCGAGCCCGGTGAGAACGCGCGCGAGCTCCTGCACGTCCTTCTGCGAGTAGCCGCCGTCGACGCCGAGCGTGTGCAGCTCCATCACCTCGCGCGCGTAGTTCTCGTTGATGCGATTGGCCGCGTTCTGCTCGTTGTCGAGGTAGCGGATCATCGCCGCGTGCGTCGCACTCGCCAGCAGCAGGTCGCGGAAGCGCCCGAGCGCGTGCTCGCGCAAGGTCGCCTGGTAGTCGCCGACCATCGCGCGCAGATTGGCCTTGTATTGATAGACGTTGAAGTGGTTGAACCAGAACCAGGCGAGCTGCTCCGACACTTGGCGTGGCGAGTACAGCGCGTGCAGGAGCGACTCGATGGCGGCGTCTCGCGCGAGTCGATCGAGGCCCTGCTGGTACGCCTGTTGCGCTGCCTTCTTGGCGTCGTCGGCCGAGATCGCGTCCGCCTCCCGCCGGCGCTGCTCCATCTCGATCACCCACTCCGACATCGGCCTTTGTCGCAGCGTCAGGGCATCGATCTGCGCCTGCACGACCGGCGGCAGCTCGGCTCGAGCGCCAGGCTCGAGTTGTGCTGCGATGAAGTCCGACCGCGACGACCGGCTCCACGCATTGACCGTCGCGCTGTCGACGCCCCAGGTCATGCGGTTGAGCAGAGCGAGGTCGGCGGTGTCGGCGTCGCCGCGCCGTTCGCGAAAGCGCGGATTGGACGCCGCGCATCCGGACAGCAGGCCCGGAGCCGCGAGGCACAGCCCGCTCGCGAGGACGAATCCGCGCCGCGCGTTCGAGAGGGTCGTCATCGATCCGGCATGCTTTGTCTCTCGTCATGAACGATGCAGGGCCGCCCGCGGTGGACCGGGTCTGCGCGGGTCCCCGGCGCGTGACCCGGATGCACGGTCGGGCTGTTCCTCGCGCGACGCAGTCAGCACGCAGTCAGGAAAGGACACGCTTGCGTTCTCGGACGAGCCGCACGCTCCGTTCGTCGATGTCGGCGCCGAGACCGTCGTCCGGCCCGCTTTTACTGCACGTTGTGCGCGTGGGTCGCCGCTTGAGTGCCGCCCGCGTCCATCGTCAGCCTCCGGCCTTTGACGGACCCGACCAGCCCGGCAGGTAACGTGCGGCCTGGCCCATTGCCATGG
>JASLGD010000591.1 GCA_030150305.1 Caldimonas sp.
ACCGCGACCACCTGCTCGACACCTTTCGCGTCGGCCGCACGATCTTCGTCGGCGACGCCGCGCACGTCGTCTGTCCGTTCGGCGCGCGCGGCGGCAACAACGGCATCCAGGACGCTGCCAACCTCGGCTGGAAGCTCGCGCTCGTCGTCGAGGGCAAGGCGGGCGAGGCGCTCGTCGACAGCTACCACGCCGAGCGCCACGCCGCCGCCGTCGAGAACCTGCGCGTGACGAGCCGCACGGCGCGCTTTCTCGCGCCGCGCGGCGCCGCCGAGCAGCGGATGCGGCGCGCCGTCGTCGCGCTCGCGCGCGCGCATCCGTTCGCGCGCAAGCTCGCGAACACCGGCCGGATGGCGCAGGCGAACGACTACCCGCCGTCGCGCTGGGCGCCCGAGGGCGCGCGATCGCTGCAGAACGTCGCCCTCGACGGCGCGACGGTGATCGAGCTGCTCGCCGACGGCACGCGCTTCGCGGGCTTGTGGATCGGCGGCAGCGCTGCGGACGTCGCCTCGCTCGCCGGCGTCGCGCGCCGCTTTCCGTTCGCGGCCCGCGCCGTCGCCGCCCACGGCGTGCTGGCGAGCCATGTCGGAGCTTCGCCGGGAACGCTGCTCCTCGTGCGTCCCGACGCTTACATCGCCGCGACGATCGCGGCGCCGACGCCCGAGCGCGTCGAGGCCGCGCTGCGCTGCGCGCTGGCGCTCGAACGCGAGCCGCAATGAACACCGAGCCGAACATCGCCGACCCCGACGCGTTCTACGAAGCGTGGATCGCCGCGCACGAAGGACTGAGCGACGCCGAGAGCGCGGAGCTCGACGCGCGCCTCGTCCTCCTGCTCGCCAACCAGGTCGGCGAGCTGCAGGTGCTGCTCGACTGCATCGCCGCCGCGCGTCGCGCCGCCGGCTGAGCTGCCACGCCGCGCGCTGCCAGGCGCGCCGCGCTGCCACCCGCGTTGCGCTACCGCGCTGCGTTGCCACCCACGCTGCCCTGCCACGCGCGTTGCGCTGCGACGCGCGCTGCGCTGCGACGCGCGCTGCGCTGCCAGGGCCAGCGCCAATGGCCGAGTCACGGCTTGGCGCGCCACCGACCGAGGCCGCCGCTTCGCGCACCCGACAGGCGGCAGCGGCCGCCGGCGTGAACGGCGCGCATTCATCGCGCGGCCACGATCGCTTCGCGTTCGCTTCATCGCCGCTTTGCCGCCGGCCGCGACAGTGCTGGCACCGCGGCACGGTGCCGCGACGAGGAGAACGCGATGTGGCTGGAACGCCTGAAGGCCTGGAGCGCGGCGCTGCGCGCGCGCTTCGCGAAGCAACGCACCGTCGCCGAGCCGAGCGACGACAACGGCATCGACAGCGACTACGAGACGATCGTCGTCGGCCGGCGCGAGCCGACCGCGTGGCGCAAGTCGGCGCTCCCGATCGCGGTCGTCGCGGTCGCGACGGTGTCGGCGGGACTCCTCGTCCTCCATCCGCCGCTGCAGGGCGTCGGCCGCGGCGAGGTCGGCGTCCGCACGAGCCGGATGACGGGCGCAGTGACCGAGTGGGGGCCGGGCAGCGTCTTCGTCCTGCCGGGGCTGCACCAGATGCGCGTCTTCTCGCTGCGCGACCGGACGTGGCGGGCGACGCAGATGGCGAGCGCGAGCGGGCCGGCGCCGCTGCAGTCGATCGAAGGGCTCTCGTTCGGCGCCGACCTCACGGTGCGCTACGCCGTCGATCCGCTCAAGGTCGCGGCGCTCGCCAGGAGCATGCCCGACGACGTCGCCGGCGAGATCGTCGATCCCGAGGTGCAGGGCGTCGTCTACAAGGTCTTCGCGCGCTACACGGTGCGCGAGATCTTCTCGACCAAGCGCGCCGAGATCCAGACCGCGATCGAGTCGGAGCTGAAGCCGCGCCTCGCCGGCGACGGGCTCCTGCTGCGCAGCGTCCAGCTCGGCAAGATCGACCTGCCCGCCGACTACCGCCGCGGCATGGAAACGCTGCTCGCGGAGGAGCTCGCCGGCGAGAAGATGAAGTACACGCTCGACCTCAAGGAAAAGGAGGTCAAGGAAACCGAGCTGAAGGCGCAGGCCGAGAAGGTGCGGCGCGAGATCGGCGCCGAGGCCGCGGCGCGCGAGCAGGTCATCGCCGCCAGGGCGCAGGAAGAGGCGATGAAGCACGTGCTGCCGTTCAAGCAGCGCCAGATCGAGCAGCGCCAGCTCGAGGCCGAAGCCGAGAAAGTGAGCCGCATCAAGGCCGCGGAAGCGTCGGCGCAGGCGCGCCGGATCGAGGCGAACGGCGAGGCCGAGGCGAGGCAGAAGCTCGCCGACGCCGAGGTCTACCGCCTCGACAAGGTCGGCAAGTCGAACGCCGAGCAGATGGGTCGCGAAGGCGCGCTGCTGAGCCGCCATCCGCTCCTGATCCAGAAGACGATGGCCGACAAGCTCTCCGACAAGGTGCAGGTCATCATCGCCGCGCCGGGAACCGACGGCGGCTTCATCGGCGCCGGACTGCTCGGCACGTCGACGAGCCAGAAGCGCAACGCGATCGCTGCAGGCGCGAACGACGCCGAGCAGCACGCCGCTGCCGACGACGGCAAGGAGGCGCAATGAGCCGCCGCGACGAGAACGACCGCTGGGACGCCCTGCGCAACAGCGATCCCGATCCCTGGACGTGGCGCGATCTCGCCCGCATCTGCATCACGGTGCTCATCGCTTGCGTTGCCGTGACGCTGGCGACCGTCGCCGGTGCGACCGGGGCGACCGCGGCGGCGAGCGACGCACGCTCGCCGCCGCTCGCGATCGTCGTCCGCGACCAGACGGCGCTGCGCGCCGCGCCGCACGCGTCGGCGCAGCAGCAGGCGCTGCTCTGGCAGGGCGACGTCGTCGAGGTGCGCGGCGAGCGGATCGACCACCTCCAGGTCTGGGACCACGCGCGCGAGCGTGGCGGCTACGTCGAGGCGAGCCGCGTGCGCCGCACTGCGCTCGCCGCCGCCGAGACGCCCGAGCTGCTCGCGCTCGTCCGCTTCCTGCGCGACACGCCGGGGAGCGAATCGCTCGGCATCGGCTTCGCCGCGGCGGCGCTGAAGGCCGCGCCTGCCGACGCGCTGCGCGGCGGCGTCGGCGCCGAGCTGTTCGACGCCATCGGCACGATGGCCGACCGCCTCGCGCAGCGGGCGTCGAACGGCGCGGCTGCGTCGTCCCCCGGCCGCGCCGAGACGACGCTCACTGCGCACCTCGAAGCCGTCGCCCGCCACGGCGTCGCGTTCGCGAGCTTCGAGCGCGACGGCGCGATGCGGATCTGCTACGACGGCGACGCGTTCCGCCGCGTCCTCGCGAACGCGGCGTCGGATCCGGCGCAGCGCGCGCGCGCCGCGCTCGGCCTGACGCAGCCCGAGTGCGTCGACCCGGCGCTGCCCGAGAGCGAACGGCAGCGGATCGACGTCTGGCGCGCCGACGTGCTCGACCGCGTCGACAGCGCGAAGTTGCCGCCGCTCTGGAAGGCGCGCGTCGCGATGCGCCGAGCGAGCACGTGGAGCGCGCTCGCGTTCCAGCGCGCGCGTCTCGGCGATCGCGCGCGTCGCCGCCGCGTCGGCGGCCTGCGCCTCGCCGCGAC
>JASLGD010000606.1 GCA_030150305.1 Caldimonas sp.
GGTCGGGCAGCGCCGCCGCGCCGCTGCTCGCACGCGCGCTCGCCGACGACGCCGAGGTGCCGCTCGCGCCGGTGTTCGCGACCGTCGTTCGGCGCGCCGCGCTCCGGATCGAGACGCAAGGCGCCGAGCTCGAGGTCGCCCTCGACCGCGGCGTCGTCCGCGCCGGCGAGCGGTCGCTGCCGATCTCGGAGGTCGAGATCGAGCTGAAGGACGGCGACGTCGGCGCGCTGATCGCGGTCGGCCGCGCCAGCGTCGACGCGCATGCGATGTGGCTCTCGACCGTCAGCAAGGCGGAGCGCGGCGCGTGGCTCGCCGCGCCCGACGCCGCGCGCGCGAAGAAGGCGCGGCCGCCGCTGCTCGCTGCGCATGCGAGCGGCAGCGAGCTGTTCCGGGCGATGCTCGCGAGCTGCCTCGCGCAGGTGCTCGCGAACGCGAGCGTCGTCGCCGACGGCGAGGCCGACGCCGAAGCGATCCACCAGCTGCGGATCGGCCTGCGCCGCGTGCGCACGCTCGGGCGCGAGCTCGGGCGCTGGCGCGGCAGCCTCGGCGACGGCTGGCAGGCGCCCGCCGCCGAGCTCTTTCGCGTTCTCGGCGTGCAGCGCGATCGCGAGACCGTCGGCGCCGAGATGCAGCGGCGGCTCGCCGCGTGCGGATCGCCGGCGCCCGAGCTGCTCGTCGCCGCGGCGCGCGACGTCGATCCGGTCGCGGCGGTGCGCGCGCCCGCGTTCCAGCATGCGCTGCTCGACCTGCTCGCGTTCGTCGTCGACCCGCCGCCTGCGCGGCCCGCGGGCGACGACGACGCGCCGCGCCACTTCATCGCGCGCCGGCTCGACAAGCTGCACCGGCGGGTTCGCCGCGACGCGCTCCGCTTCGACACGCTCGACGAGCCGTCGCGCCACGCCGTCCGCAAGCGGCTGAAGCGGCTGCGCTACCTCGCCGAGCTCGTCGCGCCGCTCTACAAGGAGCGTCGCGTCAAGCGCTTCCTGCGCGCGCTCGAGCCGGCGCAGGACGCGCTCGGCCGCTTCATGGACCTCGTCGTCGCGGGCTCGCTTGCGCGCGCCGTCGTCGGCGAAGGCGACGAGCGTGCGTGGTTCAACGTCGGCTGGCTGAAGGCGCAGCTGCCCGAAGCGGTCGATGCTTGCCGCAAGTGCCTGCGCGGCGTCGTCGACGCCCAGCCGTTCTGGCGCTGAGCAGGCAGCGCGATCGCGCTGTGTCGGCCTGGCGCTGAGCACGCAGCGCGGTCACGCTTCATTGGCTTGTCGCTGAGCGCGCAGCGCGGTCACGCTCCGTCGGCTTGGCGCTGAGAAGTTGGCTCGGCGCTGAGAATGCGAGCGCGGTCGCGCTGCGTTCGCGGCGGCTAGACGCGACGCGGCCGTCCCGGCTCGCCGAGTGCGCATTCGAGCGCCGGATCCCAGCGGCCGAGCGTCGCCGCGGCACGATGCGTCGACGACAGGAACGCGAGCAGCGCCGCTTCGGGATCGCCCGCGCGCTGCACGTCGGCGTACGGCAGCAGCCATTCGCCGAACGGCGCCGACCAGCGCGCGCTCTTTGGCTCGACGGTCGCGTCGGCGTAGCCTGCGGGCTGCGGATATGCGTAGGCGTAGAACGCCGCTTCGGGAAACGCGTCGTTGCCGGGCCAGAAGCCGGCGCTGCTGACCTCGTGCGAATACGCTTCGCGCATCACGGCGTCGGGCAGGTGCGGCGCGCCGCCCGGATGCTGCGGCGCGCTGCGGCCGGAAAAGCGCGTCACCGCGAGGTCGAAGCTGCCCCAGAAGAAATGCACCGGGCTCGCCTTGCCGAGAAAGCCGGTGCGAAAGCGCCGCAGCACGCGGTCGACGCGGACGAGCGCGCCGAAGAACGCGCCGATCGCGGCGGCGTCGTAGCTGGCGTGCGCGGTGTCCTCGGCGAACGGCGTCGCGTCTTCGATCTCGTTCGGCGCGCCGTGGATCGCGACCTCGATCCCGATCGCGGCGAGCTCGGCGAAGAAGCGCCGGTGAAACTCGGCGACCGCCATCGGCGCGAGCGCGAAGCCGCGCTCGGCGGCGCGCGAGCTGCGCACGACGAGGCGGTGCGCGACGAAGTCGAGCTCGACCTCGAACGCAGCGCCGTTGCCGAGATGGATCACCGAGGTGCCGAGGCCGCGCGCGCCGACGTAGAGCGGCACCTGCCAGCCGTGGTTGAGCCACGGCGTCAGCGCGAGCCGCACCTTGCCGACGATCTGGCTCCAGCGGTGCAGCGTCGCGCCGGTGTCGCGCCACGCGGCGTAGTCGAGTCGGGGCCAGGCGACGTCTTGCACGCGTTGCCCCACGTCTATTCCGCCTTGATTCCCTGCCGTTTGACGACGGCGGCCCAGCGCGCCGCGTCGCGCCGCATCAGCGCCGCCATCTCCTCGGGCGAGCTCGGCGCGACCTCCATCCCCTGCGCGGCCAGCGCCGTCCTGACTTCGGCCAGCGCGAGCGCCTTCGTCATGTCGTCGTGGACGCGAACGACGATCTCGCGCGGCGTCGCCGCGGGAGCGAGCATGCCGTACCAGAGCTCGGCGAGGACGCCGGGATAGCCGAGCTCGGCGAGCGTCGGCACGTCGGGCGCAAGCGCCGAGCGGCGGTTGCCCGCGGCGGCGAGGACGACGAGCCTGCCGCCCTTGACCTGCGCCATCGCGACGTGCACCGGCAGGAACATCAGCGGCACGTCTCCCGAGAGCACGGCGGTGACCGCGCCCGCCGTGCCGGAGAACGGGATGTGCGTGATCGAGACCTTCGCCTCGAGCTTGAACAGCTCCATCGCCATGTGGTGCGGCGTCGCGATGCCGGGCGATGCGTAGTCGAGCTTGCCGGGATGCGCGCGCGCCTCGCGGACGAGCTCGTCGACCGAGCGGATCTTCGACGCCGCGCTCGCGACGAGGAGGAACGAGCCCGTCGCGCACAGGCCGATCGGCGCGAAGTCCTTGAGCGGGTCGTAGCCCATGTTGGCGTAGAGCGCCGGGTTGATGATCAGCGTGTTGACTCCCATCAGCAGCGTGAGGCCGTCGGGCGCGGACTTCGCAACCGCGCCGGCGCCGACGTTGCCCGACGCGCCGGGGCGGTTCTCGACGACGATCGGCTGCCCCCACGCGGCCTGCAAGTGCGGCGCCAGCGTGCGCGCGAGGATGTCCATCCCGGTGCCGGGCGTGAACGGAACGACGATGCGGACCGGCTTGCCGGGCCAGCCCGCCTGCGCGAGCGCGCGCAACGGCGACGCTGCCGCGAACGGCGCGGCGGCGAGCGTGACGACGAGGCTTCGACGGCCAGGCGACGCGACGGGATGCAAGGCGATGTCTCCTCTCGATGGGCGTGACGCCGGCTCAGCGCGGCGGCGCGCGCAGGCCGGCGACTTCGTTGTAGCGCTCGGCGATGCGCGCGAGCTCCTCGCGCGAGACGACCTCCTCGATGCGCGCGAACGGCTTGTCGCCGCTGCGTTCGTGCACCTCGCGCAGGATCGCGTCGGGCGGCGTCGTGCGGTTGGCGAGCACGACCTTCGCGGTGGCGGGATTGCGGATCGCGTCGTACTCGGCGAGCGCTTCGGCGCCGACGCCGCGCTCGACGAAGCGATCGGCGAGGCACGCGGCGTCGAGGATCGCCTGGCCGGCGCCGTTCGAGCCGCGCGGCACCATCGGATGCGCGGCGTCGCCGAGCAGCGTGATGAGGCCGAAGCTCCAGCGCGGCAGCGGGTCCTGGTCGACCATCGGATACGCGAGCACCGTCGCCGTCGATCGGATCAGCTCGGCGACGTCGAGCCAGTCGAAGCGCCAGTCGGCAAAGCGCGGCCAGAAGTCGTCGAGCCGGCCGCGCGCAGTCCAGTCGCGCTCGACCGGCGTCTCGCTTTCGAGCTCGGCGACCCAGTTGACGAGCTGGCGGCCGTCGGCGTCGATCGCGTCGCGGATCGGATAGATCACCATCTTGCCGACCGAGAGCCAGCCGGCGCGGACCATCGTCGCACCGCTCAGGAACGGCGCGTGCGCAACGACGCCGCGCCACATGTTGACTCCCGACCAGCGCGGCGGTCCTTCGCGCGGATGGAGTTGCTTGCGGATCGCCGAGTGGATGCCGTCGCAGCCGACGACCGCGTTCGCGACGACGTCGTCGAGCGCGGCGCCGGCAGGGTCGCGGAAGCGAACGCGCACGGCGCCGTCGCGCTCTTCGACGCCGACGCAGGCGTGTCCGGTGACGACCGCGTCGGCGCCGAGCCGCTCGCGCACCGCGGCGAGCAGCACCGCCTGCAGGTCGCCGCGGTGGATCGAGAGCTGCGGCGTCGCGTGGCCGGCGAAGCGCCCGGCGGGCTCGGCGTAGACGAGCTGGCCGAAGCGGTTGAAGAACGCGGCCTCGCGCGTGACGACGGCGACGCGCTCGAGCGCGTCGAGCACGCCGAGCTTCGCGAGCACCGCGGTCGCGTGCGGCAGCACGTTGATGCCGACGCCGAGCGGCTGCAGCTCCGCAGCGGCGTCGTAGACGCGGCACGCGATGCCGGCGCGCTCGAGCGCGAGCGCGAGCGTCAGGCCGCCGATGCCGGCGCCGACGACGACGACGTCGGCGGTGCCGCTGCGCGCCGCGCCTCTCGCCACGTCAGGTCGCGGCGAAGATCTCGCCGCAGCGCGAGGTGCTCTTCAGCCCCGGCGCGTCGAAGCGGACGACGACGCTGTCGATGCGGCCGCGCCGATCGGCGGTGAAGTCGAGCTTGCAGACGCGGTCGTTGAGCCCCTCGACGCCGGGCCCCGGCTTGACGTACGGGACCGACGAGATCCAGTCGTACTCCATCGTGCCGTCGAGCTTCTCGGAACGCGTGCGCGGCGCCCCGTAGCGGTCGATGAAGTCGCCGACCGGCATGCCGACGATGCGCTTGTTGACGATCGCCTGCACCTCGTCGTTGTTCTTGAACAGGCCGCACGCGGCGAGCGTGGCGAGCAGCGACGCCGCGGCGAGCTCGCGAAGCGGAAGCGAAGGGCGCATGGCGAAGGACTCCTGGGTCGCGATGATGCACGCTCGGGGGAAACCCGTCGCGCGCGTCGCCGGGCCGCGCCGAATAATGCGGCGTCGCCGACCGGAGCCGACCGCGATGAAGCGTCCGACGATCTGCCTCCTGCTCGCGTTCGTTGCCGCCGCCGCGGCGCTCGCTCCCGCGGCGGCACCGGCGCAGCCCGCGGGCAAGCCGATCCACATCGTCGTCACGTTCACGCCGGGCGGTGCGCCCGACATCCTGGCGCGGGTGATCGCCGAACGGCTGGCGACGGCGTGGAACCAGACCGTCGTCGTCGACAACAAGCCGGGCGCCGGCGGCAACATCGGTGCCGACTTCGTCGCCAAGTCGCCGCCCGACGGCTCGACGATCGTCGTCGGCACCGTCGGAACGCACGCGATCAACGGCGCGCTCTATCCGAAGATGCCCTACGACATGGTCAGGGACTTCGCGCCGGTGACGCTGCTCGCGACGACGCCGAACCTGCTCGTCGTCAACAACGACGTCGCCGCGAAGACCGTCCCCGAGCTGATCGCGCTCGGCAAGCGCGAGGGCAAGATGACGTTCGCATCGGCCGGATCGGGCACCTCGATCCACGTCTCGGGCGAGCTGTTCAAGTCGATGACCGGGATCGACATGACGCACGTTCCGTACAAGGGCCGCGCGAGCGCGCTGCCCGACCTCATCGGCGGCCGCGTGACGATGATGTTCGACAACATGCCCTCGAGCCTGCCGCTGGTGAAGGACGGCAAGCTGCGCGCGCTCGGCGTCACGAGCCTGCAGCGATCGCCGGCGGCGCCCGAGATTCCGACGATCGCCGAGCAGGGCCTGCCCGGCTTCGAGGCGGTGTCGTGGTTCGCGCTGTTCGCTCCGGCGGCAACGCCGCGGCCCGTCGTCGACCGCCTGCAGGGCGAGGTGAAGAAGATCCTCTTCGCTCCCGACATCGCCAAGCGCCTCGGCGAGCTCGGGCTCGATCCGGTGGGATCGACGCCGGACGAGCTCGCCGCGTGGCAGCGGTCGGAGATCGCCAAGTGGGCGAAGGTCGTCAAGGACTCGGGCGCGAAGCCCGAGTGAGCGCCGCGCGCGCGTCGCGCGCGGCGGCCTCGTTCGCTACTGGTTGAGCAGGATCGAGGCGATCAGGCCGGTCGCGATCGCGACGAGCAGGTAGTCGCCTCCGGGGCCCTGCACCCAGTGGTAGCCGCTCGGCGGCGCATACAGGTGATGCGCGCGCCAGTCGTCGACGACGTAGTTGCGGCCGCGGTACTCGCGCGGCAGGTAGCTGCCGCGGTACCAGTCGTGGTTCGGGCCGGCGCCGCGGCCGTGCCAGTCGGGGGCGCCGCGGTCATACGGGGCGTACCGGCTCTGGTTCTGGTCCCAGCGTTGGTAATAGCGCGGGTCGTAGCGCGAGTCGTGGTTGTTGTAGCGCTGCTCGCGCGCCGCTTCGTTGGCGGCCTGCTCGCGCGACGCCTCGTTGGCGGCGCGATAGTAGTTGCGTTGCGCGGTCGGGTTGCCGGGCTGCGGCGCGTACGGGCCGCCGCGATCGGCGCCCCGGTTCTGCCGCTCGTTCTGCCACTGCTGCGCTTCGGCCTGCGCGAACGCGCCGACGCTGCCGAACAAGAGCGATCCCGCGGTCATCGCCGCGACGAGGGGTCGAAACTTCATGGTCGAGCTCCTGGAAGCCATCGTCGCCATGGTGGCGCGTCCGGCGATCGGCGGCTGTAGGAGAAGTCGCCCGCGACGCGTCGGGCAGACCCGGCGAAGCGCCTCAGCGCGGCGCCGGAGACGATGCCGCAGCGCTGCCCGCAAGCGCCGGACCGTTGAACTCCGTCTCGATCGACAGCTCGACGACGTCGCCGACGCCCATCTGCGACCCCGGCGCCGGAATGCCGAGCGAGATGCCGAAGTCGGAGCGCTTCAGGCGCGATTGCGCCGAAAAGCCGATTCGCGCGTGCGGGTCCATCGGGTGGCCGGCGTAGCCGCCGTTGAACGTGGCGAGCAGCTCGACCGGCCGTGTCGTGCCGTGCAGCGTCAGGTCGCCGCGCACGCGCAGTCGCCTGCCGCCGAGCGACGTCACGCTCGTCGAGCGGAACTTCATCTCCGGGTAGCGCTCGGCGTCGAGCCAGTCGGCACCTTGCAGCATCGCGAGGAAGCTCGGCGGCGGGTTGTCGGACTCGATCGAGCGCGGGTCGATCGTCACGTCGAGGCGAGCCACCGTCGGCCGCGTCGGATCGAAGAAGAGCGTCGCGTCGAAGCGCGCGAAGCGGCCGGTGAAGTTGGAAAAGCCGAGATGGCTGACCCTGAACACCAGGCTCGAGTGCGCCTTGTCGAGCGTGTAGTCGCCGGCGGGAATGCGCAGCGGCGGCGGTGCCGCCGTGCCCGCTGCGCTCGCGTTGCCGGCGAACGCGACCGCCAACGCGGCGAGACGCGCGAGCGCGCACAGGGACGACAGCGGCGAGGCGATGGTCATCGTTGCGGGTCCTCGTGGAAGCGGCCGCTTATGATGCCTGCCCCATGTCGCGCACGCGAGCGTCGATGGCGCCCACACCGCTCGCCCGCTACCGCCAGAAGCGCAACTTCGCCGTCACCGCCGAGCCCGCCGGCGAAGGCGCCCAGCGACCGACGGGCGAGCGACTGTCGTTCGTCGTCCAGAAGCACTGGGCGAGCCGGCTGCACTACGACTTTCGCCTCGAGCTCGACGGCGTCCTGCTCAGCTGGGCGGTGCCGAAGGGGCCCTCGTTCGATCCGTCGAAGATGCAGATGGCGATCCACGTCGAGGACCATCCGCTCGACTACGCGTCGTTCGAAGGCACGATCCCGCCGCGGCAGTACGGTGCCGGCACCGTCATCGTCTGGGACCGCGGCACGTGGGAGCCCGAGGGCGACGCGCGCGCGGCAATGGCGAGCGGCAAGCTCGTCTTTCGTCTCCACGGCGAGAAGCTCGCCGGGCTCTGGGAGCTCGTGCGCATCGCCAAGCCCGGCGACCGCCAGGACCGCTGGATGCTCTTCAAGAAGAAGGACGCGTGGGCGCGGCCGCTCGCCGAGTACGACGTCATCACCGCGCTTCCCGACAGCGTGGTTGCGCATCCGCTCGGCCCCGTCGAGGAGCGCGAGCCGCGCGGCGGCGCGGCGTCGTCGACCGCGAACGCAAGCGCAGCCGACCTCGCCGCCGCACTGCCGGCGGCGTTGCCCGAAAAGCTCGAGCCGCAGCTCGCGACGCTCGTCGCGACGCCGCCGGCGGGCGACTGGATCGTCGAGACCAAGCTCGACGGCTATCGCCTGACGACGCGCATCGACGGCGGCAAGGCGAAGCTCGTCACCCGCGGCGGCCACGACTGGACCGCGAAGCTGAAGCCGCTCGCCGCCGCGATCGAGGCGCTCGGCATCGACTCGGCGTGGCTCGACGGCGAGATCGTCGTCATCGGCGCGCGCGGCGTCCCCGACTTCAACGCGCTGCAGAACGCGATCGACAACGCGAAGAGCGACGCGATCGAGTACTTCGTGTTCGACCTGCCGTTCCACGGCGGCCGCGACCTGCGCAAGGTGCCGCTGCGGGCGCGGCGCGCGCTGCTCGCGTCGTTGCTCGCCGGCCGCGACAGC
>JASLGD010000607.1 GCA_030150305.1 Caldimonas sp.
GCCGCATCGCGCCGGCTGCGGCGAGCGGCCGCGCCGCCGTCGTCGGCAGCGCCGACGCGCGCGGCGAGCTGCAGTCGATCGTCGCCGGCGTACCGGGCGGCGGCCGGGCGACCGTGCTGCTCAAGGACCAGCCGCTGTACCTGCTCGATCCCTATCTCGACGACCTGCTCGGCGTCAACGTGCAGCGTGTGCAGGGCAGCTTCAAGGGCGACGCGCGCTGGCTGCGATCGCCGGCGGGCACAAGCGTCGCGGTCAAGGGCGACCTCACCCTCGACGACCTTCGCGCCTCCAGCGCCTCGGCGGATCGCGCCGCGCCCGGGCGCGGTCTCACGCTCGCACGCGACGGCGGCAGCGGCCGCCAGCTGCTCGCCTGGAAGTCGCTCTCGCTGCGCGGCATCGACTTCGCGATGGCGCCGGGAGCGGCGACGCGCTTCTCGGTCGGCGAGACGACGCTCAGCGACTTCTTCGCGCGCATTGCGCTCGACGAGAGCGGCCACCTCAACCTGCAGGACGTGACGCGTCCTGCGGCAGCGGCGGCGGCGGCGTCGGCGCCAGCATCGGCCGTCGCGACCGCTGCCGCGGCGTCGGCAGCGGCCGCTGCGGCCGCATCGGGTCCGCCCGCCGTCATTCGCTTCGGTCCGATCGTCGTCGTCGGCGGCCGCATCAACTACGACGACCGCTTCGTCAAGCCGAACTACAACGCCAACCTGAGCGAGGTGAGCGGGCGGCTCGAGTCGTTCTCGTCGGAGCCTCCCGCGCCCGCGCAGCCGCCGCAGCTCGCCGACCTCGCGATCAAGGGCCGCGTCGAAGGCACCGCGACGCTCGAGATCGCCGGCAAGATCAACCCGCTCGCCAAGCCGCTCGCGCTCGACCTTCAGGCCAAGGTGCGCGATCTCGACCTGCCGCCGTTGTCGCCGTATTCGATCAAATACGCCGGCTACGGCATCGAGCGCGGCAAGATGAGCGTCGACCTCGCGTACGTCGTGCAGCCGAGCGGCGAGCTCACCGCGAGCAACAAGATCGTGCTTCACCAGCTCGCCTTCGGCGACAAGGCCGAAGGCGCGACGACGACGCTGCCGGTCAAGCTCGCGGTCGCGCTTCTCGCCGACAGCCACGGCGTGATCGACCTCGACCTGCCGGTGAGCGGATCGATCAACGATCCGCAGTTCTCGATCGGCGGCGTCGTCTGGAAGGCGATCACCAACCTGTTCGTCAAGGCGGTGAGCGCGCCATTCACGCTGCTCGCATCGGCGTTCGGCGGCGGCAGCGGCGGCGAGCGCTCGTACGTCGAGTTCGCTCCCGGCGCCGCAGTGCTCGGCGACGCGCAGCGCGAGGCGCTCGACAAGGTCGCGAAGGCGCTCGCCGAGCGGCCGGGCCTCACGGTGACGATCGTCGGCGAGAGCCGGCTCGAGCGCGAAGCCGACGCGTGGAAGAAGGAGCGCCTCGCGCAGCTCGTCCGCGCCGAGAAGCGTCGCCAGGCGGGCGGCGCTGCCGGCGCTGCGTCGGCCGCTGCAGTCAGCGTGTCCGAAGGCGAGTACGCGACGCTGCTGAAGGAGGTCTACCGGCGCGCCGACATCGTCAAGCCGAAGAACGTGCTCGGACTCGCCAAGGACCTCCCGCCGGCCGAGATGGAAGCGCTCCTGCTCGCCGGCATGACCGTCGACGACGACGCGATGCAGCAGCTCGCGACGCGCCGCGGCGTCGCCGTGCGCGACTACCTCGTCGGCCGCGACATCGCCGCCGAGCGGCTCTTCCTCGGCTCGCCGAAGACGGCGAGCGAGGAGGCGTCGTGGACGCCGCGTGCGGATCTGAAGCTGGCCGCGAGCTGAGGGCGGAGCGTCGCGTCGCTGAGTGCGAGAGACAGAGCCATCTCTGCGCTGAGCGCGAGAGACGGCGCCGACTCGGCGCGCGCCGTTGGCCTAGCGCGGCTGAGTCGAATCGCGCGGCGGCGGCGGTGGCGTGTAGGGCCCCCTGGTCGTCGACGGTGTCGTCGACGGCGTCGTCGTCGAGGGCGGCGTCGATGACGGCGGCGTCCGATCGGTCGGCGAGCTCTTGCCGCCGCTTGCCAGGATGGCAGCGATGGCGGCTGCGATGACCGCTGCGCCCACGATCGCCGACGTCGAGACCGTGCTCGGCGGCGGGGCAAGGCGCTCGACGCGCTCGACCCAGTCGCGCGTGCGGGCGAGCTCGTCGACGTTGGCCACCGTCGGTTGCGGGGCGCGCGGATGGGCGAACGTCATCATGCCGGCGCGAATCGGCACCGACGGCCAGGCGCCGGTGGTCGACCCGACCTCGACGGTGCCGTCGACGACGACCACCGACGTCGTCCCTCCGGCATAGGTCCGAACGAGGTACGCAGTGCCGCGCGCGCCTGCCTTGACGAACGTCGTGTCGACGGAAAAGATGCCCTTCACCTTGACGAACACCTCGCCGACGAAGTCGCTGAACGAGCCGATCCTGCCGCCGCTGTTCGGCCGCAGCAGCAGCTCGGTTCCCGACGGATAGCGGATCACCGCGTCCGCGCGCGGGCCGGTGTCGAT
>JASLGD010000611.1 GCA_030150305.1 Caldimonas sp.
TGGACGAGCTCGCCGCGAGCGCGTCCCCGCCGGCGAAGCGGTCCAGCCGCTCGCGCGCGTCGCGGCGCCGAGCGCGCGCTCGCGCGCCGACGTCCGCGACGAGGTGCTGCAGGCGCGCGCCCAGGGCGAGCTCGTCCCCGCCGGCGAAGCGGCGGTCGCCCAGACGACGTGGGTGCCGTCGATGCTCGCTCGCGCCGAGGTCAAGGAGTCGGTGCTCGTCGCGCGCCAGCGCGGCGAGCTCGTTCCCGCCGGCGAAGGCGTCGGCCCCGTCGACCGGCAGGCGACGGCGGTGTCGGCACGCAGCGCGGCGTTCGCGGCGAATCGCCACCGTTGATCGGTCGAGCGCTCCCGCCGTGCGCGGCGCAAGCGCTCGCGCGCCGCATCAGGCGGCGCGATAGAAGTAAGGATCGAGCACCGAGACCTCGGTGATGCGATCGACCGGCAGCTTGTTGCGCTCGGCGACGGTGCGGATCGACTCCGGCGTCGGACCGTCGTAGATGCAGAACGTCTTCTTGCGGTCGGGCGACACGTACGAGTGGACCCAGGTGACGCCGTCCTTGGCGTTGGTGTCGACGACCGAGCGGACCGCCTTCGCCCCCGCTTCGGTCTGCGGAATCGAGAGGCCGTCGGGGAACGTGCGCTCGACGAGATAGCGTGACATGGCGATTTCCTTTGCGTGCTTGGGTGCGGTCCACGATCGAACCGTGCCGTCACGATAGGAGTCGGGGTCGCCGCCGCCGAGGGTGGCGGCCCCCCATTTCAGCCGCCGCGGCTACCCATTTCTCGCGAGCAGCCCGAGCCGCCGCGCTGCGGCGACCGCCTCGGCGCGCGAGCCGACCCCGAGCTTGGCGAGGATCGACTCGACGTGGTGCTCGACCGTGCGCGCCGAGCGCGACAGGCGCTTCGCGATCTCGGCGTTGCGGCGGCCGTCGGCGACGAGCGCGAGCACCTCGAGCTCGCGCGCGGTGAGCCCGGCCTCGTTGCTCCGCGCGGCCGCCGACGTGCCGCGAGGCACCGAGCGAACTCCCGCCTCGCGCATCTGCCGGCGGACGCGCTCGGCAAGCGGCTTGGCGCCGAGCTTGTCGAGCAGCGCGAGCGCGGCGCGCTGCGCCGCCTCGTCGCCGTCGGCGAGCGCGCGCGCCTCCTCGTACGGGCAGCCCATCGCACGCCACGCCGCAGCGGCTTCGCTCCAGCGCCCGGCCGTCTGCAGCGCGAACGGCTCGGCGCAGCCCGGCGGCGCGACGATCAGGTTGCCGGCGCGATGGCGCCAGAACGCGAGCTCGCCGAGCAGCCACGGATGGCGCTTCGCCGCCGCGAGGTCGAAGGCACGCGCGGCCTCGCGCGCCGCGCGCTCGTCATCGCCAGCCATCGACGACGCTTCCGCGCGCGCCGCGCAGACCGGCCCGATGCGCTGCAAGGTGCCGCTGCGCGCGGCGAGGGCAAGCGCCTCGTCGAGCACTTCGGCGGCGGCGGGGTCGCCACGCCGCGTTCGCAGCCGGCCGAGCGCGATCAAGGCGACGACCCGGTTGGTCGTGCCGCCGAGCTCGCGCGCCGCGACCGCGTTGGCGCGCTCGCCCGCGAGCGCCCAGCGGCCGCGGTACACGTCGACGAGCGCCTGCCACGCTTCCATGTAGCCGGCGAGCCGGTCGAGGTCGCGCGCGCGCGCGAACGCGATGCCTTCGTCGAGATAGCGCTCGGCGGCGGCGAACGCGTGCAGCTCGCCCGACGCGGTGCCGAGCATGACGTGCGCGTCGGCGACCGCGGCGCCGCCGTCGTCGAGCGAACGCGCGAGCGCGAGGCTCTGCGCGACGTGGCCGCAGCCGCGCTCGTAGTCGACGAACATCGTCGCGGCGCCGAGCGTCAGCAGCGCGCGCGCCTGCGTCGCGACGTCGCCGTCGGCCTCGGCGAGCGCGATCGCCTTCGCGCCCCAGGCGATGGCGTCGTCGTAGTCGCGATTGAGCATGCGCAGGTACGACTCGGTCGCCGCCGCCTTGGCGAGCGCGCGCCCCGCCGGCAGCGTCGCCGCGAGGTCGAGCGCGCGCCGGCTCGCCGCGTCGGCGTCGGCGTTGCGGAGCGCGCGAACGAGCGACATCGCGTGCCCGGCGAGCGCGTCGCTTTGCCGCGCGACGTCGCCCTCGCTCGCCCAGAGCGCGATCGCCTCGTCGCGCGCGGCGATCGCCGCGTCGAGGTCGTTGAGCTCGAAGCAATGCGCCGCGAGCTCGTCGAGGAGCGCGGCGCGCGCGTGCGCGGCGAGGCGATCGCCGAGCGCGAGCGCGGCACGGCAGTGTGCCGCCGCTTCTCGCCGCGCGCCGCGCAGCGCTGCCTCGCGCGCCGCGAGCGGCGACCAGCGCAGGATCGCCGCGGCGTCGCCCGCCTTCTGCGCGTGGTGCGCGCGCGCCGCGAGCGAGGTCTCGTCGTCGGCGCGCGCTTCGAGCGCGGCGAGGACGCGGCGGTGCAGCGCGGCGGCGCGCGGCGGCGCGAGCGATGCCTCGATCGCGGTGCGCGCGAGCTCGTGGCGAAAGCGCAGGCCGGCGCCGTCGGCGACGAGCAGGCCGCTCGCGAGACAAGCCTCGATCGTCTCGGTCGTCGGCGCGAGCACCTCGGCGACGAGCGCCAGATCGACCTGGCGCGGCACGATCGCGGCGAGCTGCAGCAGCTCGCTCGCGAGCGCAGACAACGTCGCCGCGCGCGCGAGGACCGCGTCGCGCACCGTCACCGGAACGCCCGTCGTCGCGCCGCCGTGGCGCAGCACCTCGGTGACGAAGAAGGCGTTGCCGCCGGTGGCGGCGTGCACGCCCCCGGCGTCGCGTCGCGCTGCGCGCGCGGCGAGCCGTTCGACCGCGTCGCGCGTCAGCGCCGGCACCGCGAGGCGCGCGACGTGCGCGGCCGGCAGGTTGCCGAGGACGTCGCGCAGCTTGTCGAGCGACGCCGGATCGTCGCGGTGGCTGAGCACGAGCAGCGCGCGTGCGTGGCGGATGCGGCGGCCGAGATACTTGACGAGATCGAGCGTCGCGTCGTCGGCCCAGTGCACGTCCTCGAAGACGACCACCGCCGGGGTCGGCGGGCGCGCGAGCTCGTCGAGCACGGCGGCGAACAGCGCGGCGCGGTCGCCCGGGCGCGCAAGCGCGCCTTGCAGCGCCGGGCCGACGTCGCCGGCGATGTCGTGCAGCGGGCCGAGCGGCCG
>JASLGD010000618.1 GCA_030150305.1 Caldimonas sp.
CGCCAGCGAGCGCAAGCGTCGCGCTGAACGCGACCAACGCGGCGCGGCGAGGGCGGCGCAGCAGCCGCGCGGCGCGCGACGACCGGATGAGGACACGGGCGGACGGCACAGCGCACGAGCGTAGGCCGGCTGGCGGCCGCATCGCGCGCCGCCGGGCAGCGACGCGGCGTGCTCCTACGCACGCACAGCCGTTTTGCCGGCTCCGCGACGGCAGCTTCGCCGCGGCCGGCGCTCAGGCGTCAGGCGTCAGGCGTGGCGCCAGGCGACCGCGCGGTCGTCGCGGATCAAGCCGATGCGTCGCCCGACGCGGCGCCGAAGCGCGCCGCCGAACGCGCCTTCGCGCGCGCGGCCTCGATCGCGCGGTCGCGCGGCGGCGCGTTGGTGACGAGCGCGCCGATCAGCGTCCGCGCCGCCGCCGCGACCTGCTCGACGGCGGCATCGAACGCCGCCTCGTTCGCCTTCGAGGGCACCGTGAATCCGCTCAGCTTGCGAACGAACTGCAGCGACGCGTCGCGGATCTCGAGCTCGCTCGCTGGCGGCTCGAAGTTGAACAAGGTCTTGATGTTCCTGCACATGGCTCAGCGTTTCATCGAATGGAGCGCGACGCGGTTGCCTTCGCTGGCGACGACGGCCCAGACCCATCGGTGGCTCATCGCGTCATCGTTGCGGCGACGGCGGCATCGGGCGGCCCCTTCAGCTCGACGACGTTGCCGTCGGGATCGCGGACGTAGAGCGACGGCCCGTCGCCTTCGGCGCCGTAGCGACGCGCGACGTCGCCGGCGTCGATCGCGTGCGCGCGCAGGTGGGCGCGGATCTGCGCCTCGTCGAACGGCTCGACGCGGACGCAGAAGTGGTCGACGTTGCGGCCCTCGTCGCCCGCCGCGGCGCCGCCGGCGCGGCCGAGCGCGCCGTCGATCGGCACGAGGTCGATCAGCGAGCGGCCGGCACGCAGCTGGACGAGGCCGATGTCGTCCTGCCGCTTCTCGACGGTGCAGCCGAGGACGTCGCGATAGAACGCCAGCGCGCGCTCGAGGTCGACGACGCGCAGCACGACGTGGTCGATCTCGCGGATCCGGATCAAGGCCATGCTCCCGCGAGGTGCAGGCCGGCAAGCACCCAGAGGACGACGAGCGCGACGTTGGAGAGCGCGAACGCCGAGAGGCGATGCAGCACCTTGTTGTACGTGAGGTGGATCAGGCTGTGGACGACGCGCAGCGCGACGTACAGCCAGGCGACGGAGGTCGCGACGGTCGAAGCGCCGACGGTGACGTAGAGCACGATGCAGACGACGTAGAAGAGCATCGGCAGCTCGAGCAGGTTCATGTAGTTGCGGTTCGGCACGCTGACGTGCCCGGGCACCTTCGCCGACTCGCCGTACTTGAAGTCGTCCGGGCCGATCTCGCGCTGGCGCACCGAGCGCACGCGCGCGACCGGGATGAGCCCGAGCACGATCAGCGTCCACGCCGCCAGCGCAAAGAGCGGATAGAGGATCGCCGGGTTGCTGCGCATGCAGGCGCGTTCGAGGTCAGCGCTTCTTCTTGCCGAGCCGCTTCGCGTTCGCGACTGCGCGCCGGTGCACCGGCGCCAGTCCCTTGCCGAGCACCGCGAGCGCGGCGCGCTGCAGCTCGAGTTGCAGCGCGAGCGTTGCCGCATCGGCCTTGCGCCGCGACGCCGACGGCGTCGCCGCGCGTGCCAGCGCGGCCGCGAGCTTGCGCTGCGATTGCAGCGCCTGCGCCGTCATCGCCCGCCAGGACTCGCCGAACGCGGCCTGCTTCTCGGCGACCATGCGGACCGCTTCCTTGCGGCCGCGCGCGCTCTTCCACGCGGCCGGATCGGCAAAGCCGGCGAGCCGGTGGCCGATGACCTGCGGGACCGCCCACGCGAGCTCGGCGGTGCGGGCGGCGAGGGCGCGCGAGGCGCGTGCGGAGCGGGGGCGACGAACGGTCATGCGGATCTCCGGATCCGCGTGACTGTAGCGAGTCAGCGCGCCGTCGTCGTCGTCGCGGCCGGTCGGTCGTCAATCGCGGCGCAGCGCGCGCAGATGCAGCGCGGCGCTCCCTCGGCGAGCGCGGCCCGCGCGCGCACGGAGGCGCTGAACGACGCCTCGACGCACCAGCAAGGCCCTGCGGCCGCGGCCGCGATCGCGCAGCCGTTCGCCTCGCCGCACAGCGGGCAGCGATCCGCTGCGCCCTGCGCCGGCGGCTCGGCCACTAGTGCACGCGGTGCATCTCGCCGCGCAACGCACGGCACTCGTGGTCGAGCGTCTTCGCCGAATCCGGTGCCGACGACTTCGTGCCGCCGGCGAGCGCGATCTGGCGCTCGGCCTTGTACGTCGCGCTCGCGCGCGCATCGGCCAGGCGCGCCTTCGTCTTCTCGTTGAGCGTCGCCCGCCAGAGGCTCAGATACGCCTCGTCGCGGTGGCCCTTCATGTCCGGGTACAGCTTCTCGCAACTGCCGTAGCTCACGTCGTAGCGCGCCAGCGCCTTCGGCTCGTAGGCGCGGCTCTGCGCGCCGGCGCTCGCCGAGGCGGCGACGACTGCAGCCGCGAGCAGGAGATGGAGTCGGTTCATCGAGGCGGACTGGAAGCGACGGAGCCCGGATTCTGCGCCGCCGACGAGCGGCCACGTAACAACATGCTGAGCCAACCGTCACGCTTCAGCCCTTGCCGGCGGCGCGTGCGACGAGCGCGGCGCGCCGTTCGAGGCTCGCCTTCGGCCAGAGCTCGGACGCCTTGTAATACTCGGCGACCGCCGGCGTCGCCGGCGGCAGCACGACCCACGGCTGCTTGGTCGACGTGTAGATGTGGATGTCCGGCGGCAGCCGATCCGGCTCGTCGAGCGTGCCGACGCGAACGAAGCGCACCGCGTCGCCGCCGCCGCCGTAGTTGCTCCAGACCGCGATCCGGCAATGCGGGCAACGCGCGATCCGCTGGCCCTTGCCGCTCGCCGACGGCGTGTCGACGACCTCGACCTCGCCGCGCAGCAGCTCGACGCGATCGGACTCGATCAGCGCGTTGAGCGCGAACGCCGAGCCCGTCTCGCGCTGGCACCAGCGGCAGTGGCAGCAGTGGACGAAGAGCGGTGCGCTCGTCATCCGGTAGCGGACGCTGCGGCACGTGCAACCGCCGTCGTGGGGATTCGATCGTTCGTCCATCGTGGGCTCCATCAACGTCGACGCAACCGTCGCCGCGACATCGTAGTCGCGACGTCGCCGCGCTCAGAGCGTGACGGTGCGCGCGGTCACCGCGCCGTCGGCGATCGCCAGCTCGCCGACCGAGATCGGCAGGCTGAAGCGACGCGGCCCCGCGCTGCCCGGGTTGACGTAGAGGACGCCGCCGCGCTCCTCGACGCGCGGCCGGTGCGAGTGTCCGGAGACGACGACGGCGACGCCCGCCGCGGCCGGGTCGATGTCGATCTGCGCGAGATCGTGGACCGCGTACAGCCAGACGCCGCCGAGCTCGACGAGCTCGCTCTCGCGCAGCCGCGCCGCCCAGGCGCCGCGATCGTTGTTGCCGCGCACGGCGGTCAGCGGTGCGATCGCGGCGAGCGCGTCGAGCACCGCCGGGCTGCAGATGTCGCCGCCGTGGACGATGTGGTCGCTGCCGGCAAGGAAGGCGAGCGCCTCGGGACGCAACAGGTCGTGCGTGTCCGAGATCAGGCCGATGCGAAGCGGCGCGGCGCGCCGCGCGGCGACGCTCACGTCGACGCCGCGACGCCGCGACGCGTCGCCGCGGCGGTCGCGCGCCGATCGGCCGACGCCAGCGCGCTCACGCCGTGCCTTCGAGGACGAGCTGCGTCTGCGTCACCACCGCGCACAGCTTGCCTTCCGCGGTGCGGATCGACGTCTGCCAGACCATCGTCGTGCGGCCGCGGTGGAGCGCGACGCTCTCGCCGGTCACCGTCGTGCCGACGCGTGCGCCGCCGATGAACTTGGTGCTCGAGTCGGTCGTCGTCGTCCGCTTGCCCGGCGCCAGGTTGACGAACGTTCCGACCGCGCCGAGCGTGTCGGCGAACGCCATCGACGCGCCGCCGTGGAGGATGCCGCCGGTCGTGCAGAGGTCGGGGCGCACCGCCATCTCGGCGACGACGCGCTCGGCCTCGCAGGCGACGATGCGAATGCCCATGAGGCCCGGGAAGAGCGGGTCGAGGAGCTTCTGCAGCGCGGCGACATCGGTCACGGGGATCTCCTGCGGTGCTCGCGTCGGCGCGCGACCGAGCGCATCGTCGCTCCTGCTCGAACGATGCGCGGCGGCGCCGCGTCGACGCATGCACGCGAGCTTAGGCGACGTTCCCGGCGATGGCCAGCGCGAGGTTCGTTCGCGCGCGCGGTTCGAGCGCCGCGCGCAGCCGCGGCGTGCCGTAGATCGGATCGCGGGCGAGGAAGCCCGCCAGCACCGCGCTTCGCCGCGCGCGGAACTCGGCCTCCGGGACGTGTGCGTATTCGCGCCGGATCTGCTGCTCGTACTCGGCGAAGCGCGCCGGCTCGGCGCCGAGGATCGCGAGGTCGACGTCGACGAGCAACTGCTCGTCGGCGCCGGTCGGCGTCGCCTGCGAGTGGCGTGTCGCGAGGACGAGCGCGGCGACGCGCGCGACCGCGTCGGCGCTCACCGCGGCGGCGACGAGCGCGCGCTTGGCCCACTCGGCGCTGCGTTGCTCGTTGTCGCTGCGGCGCGCGTCGTACACGGCGTCGTGGAACCAGAGCGCGATCTCGACTTCGCCCGGGTGCTCGGCGAGGTCGCGGCAGCCGTCGAAGCGATCGATGCACTCGCGCAGGTGCTGCAGCGCGTGGTAGCTGCGATGCGGTTCGTCGTACGCTGCAACGAGCGCGTCGCGGACCTCGCTGCCGTCGCCGGCGGCGCCGAGCGCGCGCCATGCGCGTCGCCACGATCGCGCGAGGTCGTCGGCGGTGTCGGCGGCCATCGCTCCTTCTCAGAGAACGAACGGGACGAGCGCGCGGACGCGGCTGCGGTAGCGCTCGTAGGCGTCGCCGAACTGCCCGACCATCCAGCGCTCCTCGATGCGGAGCTTGCGCCAGAGCGACGCGACGCCGAGCGCGACGGCGAGCAGCCCGCGCGCTTCGCCGACCGCGAGCGCCGTGCCGACGAACGCGAGCACGAGCCCGGTGTAGATCGGATGGCGGACGACGGCGTACGGCCCGGTCGTGACGAGCGAATGGTTGCGCTTCAGCGTGACGATGCCGCTCCAGTTGCTGCCGAGGTGGACCCGTGCCCAGACCGTGAACGCGAGGCCGGCGGCGACGATCGTCGCGCCGCTCCATTCGATCGCAGGCGACGGCGGCACGAAGCGGATACGCAATGCATCGAGCCCCTGCCCCCAAGGCACGAGCAGCGCGACCGCGAGCGCGAGCGGCGCGAGGTGGAGCACGCGCGAGAGCATCGGCTCGCGCCGCACGGTCGGCTTGACCGCGATCGCCGCGGCCGCCCAGGTCGCGCTCCAGCCGAGCCACAGGGCGGCGACGACGGTCAGCGCCGGATTCGATCGCATCGCGTCGTGTTGCCGATCCGCCGCCGCTGGCGCGACGCACGCGCGCTCGGCGCGCCTAGAACGCGATGCAGCCGCGGAAGACCACCGCGTCGGCGCTCATGCGGGCCTGCGCGTTGCGCGGTGCGCGTCGAGGTGGGCGCGGCCGCGCTCGGAGACCGCGACCAGCGCCTCGCCCTGCGGGGCGCGGCGACGCTCGAGAAAGCCGCGCGCGTTCGCCTCCTCCCACACCGGCAGCCGCGGGCACGAAGTCCGCCAAGCATCCATCACCTCGACGTACGGCCGCGGCGTGCGACCGATCCACTCGAGCAGGTCGAGGACCAGCGGATCGACGACATCGGACATGGCGTTCTCCTGCACGAACCGATGCCGACGAGTGTAGATCGCGGCGCGTGCCGGACTCACGCGACCGGCTCGGGCGTGCGCTCGCGCGAGCGTCGCGCCGTGCGCCCGGGAGCCGGCTCGCGGTACCACCGCCGGTGCGGCGACACGGCGCCGCACGACGGGCACTGTGTCAGCGGCCAGCGCAGCCCGCAGCCGGGACAGACGCCGGCCGTCCAGAACGTGTGCCACAGCGTCGCGCAGCGCGGCAGGCACGCCCAGCGGTCTTCGGGTCGCGGCCGGTAGTCGCAGCGCGGACAGAGGATGCGCTTTTCCTTTGCCACGCTGGCAGCATAGCGCTCAATCGACGCGCGCTGCGACGCACGAGAAGCAGCCGCGCTTGGCGAAATGCAGGTGCACGTAGTCGATCGCGTCGTTCGCGAACAAGCCGTCGAGCGCTGCGGCGACCTCGGGTCCGTCGCACACGCTCGCGTCGACCATCATCGCGCCGGCGTCGTAGGCGCGCAGCGAGATCAG
>JASLGD010000094.1 GCA_030150305.1 Caldimonas sp.
TCGAACGCGAGCGCTGCGCGGCGGCGCACGCCCGCCCCGGCCGGGTCGCCGCCGGCGCGCGGGTTCATGGCGAGGCGCGCCCCTCGGCGAGCAGCCGCTGCACGGTGGCGAGGAACTGCTTCAGGTTGATCGGCTTGGTGATGAAAGCGTCGAACCCCGAGGTGACGATCTTCTGCTGGTCGTCGGGCATCACCGACGCCGACACCGCGATCACCGGGATCGCGTCGAGCGAGCCGTCGCGGCGGATCCTGCGCAGCGCCTCGATGCCGTCGATGTCGGGCAGCTGGATGTCCATCAGCACGAGGTCCGGACGGCGCTCGGCGGCGAGGCGAACGCCGTCCTCGCCGCTCCCCGCCTCCACCGTCTCGTGCCCGTGGTGGCGCAGGATGTCGCGCACGAGCTTCATGTTCTTCTCGTTGTCCTCGACGATCAGGATGGTCGTCATCGGCACCCTCCGCTACACCGCCTCGAGCACGCGCTCGGGAAGAATAAATGCAAAGGTCGAGCCGTGGCCAGGCTCGCTCTCGACCCGGATCGAGCCGCCGTGCAGCTCGACGAAGCGCCTGGCGAGCGCGAGGCCGAGCCCGGTCCCTTCGGCCTTGCGCAGGTAGTCGCCGCCGGCCTGGCGGAACTCCTCGAAGACGAGCGACTGCTGGTCCTTGGCGATGCCGACGCCGGTGTCGATGACGGCGATCTCGACCGAGTCCTCGAGCTTCGTCGCCCGCAGCGTCACGCGGCCGCCCGCAGGCGTGAACTTGACGGCGTTGGAGAGCAGGTTGATGACGATCTGCTTGAGCTTGCGGACGTCGCAGACCCAGTCGCCGACGTCGTCATCGACGTCGAGCGCGAGGACGAGGCCGTTGCGGCTGGCGCGCTCGCGCACGAGCGTCGTGCAGTTGTCGAGCAGCATCGGCAGGCTGGTCGTCGCGAGCTCGAGCTCCATCCGCCCGGCCTCGATCTTGGAGAGGTCGAGGATGTCGTTGATCAGCGAGAGGAGATGGTGGCCCGAGGAGTGGATGTCGCGCAGGTACTCGAGCTGCTTGTCGTTGACCTCGCCGAACATCTGCTCCGAGAGCACCTCGGAGAAGCCGATGATCGCGTTGAGCGGCGTGCGCAGCTCGTGCGACATGTTGGCGAGGAACTCGCTCTTGTGCTTGTTGGCGAGTTCGAGCTCGCGGCTCTTCGCCTGGATCTCGGTGAACAGCCGCGCGTTCTGGATCGCGATCACTGCCTGGTCGGCGAACGTCTTCAGCAGCGTCAGCTCCTTCTCGGTGAAGGGCGCCGGCGGGTCGCGCGAGACCTGGATCGCGCCGACGCCGCGCCCTTCCCAGAGCATCGGCGCGAACGCGATCGAGAAGCTGCCGATGGCACGCGCGACGCGCAGCAGCGGCTCGGGGACGCCCTCCGGGGCGCCGAGGACGTCGGCGAAGTGGACGACGCGGCGCTCGCGGATCGCGATCCCGGTCGCGGTGCCCTCGACCGGCCGCGGCAGCTGGCCGGCGAGCGTGCGCTCGGGCTTCTCCTCGGCGGCGCGAAACCCCGCCTTGTGCAGCATGCCGTGCTCGTCGACGAGGTAGATGCCGAGCGAGGTCGCCGCGAACAGCCGCTCGCAGCTGTCGAGGATCTTGTCGAACACCGGGTTGGCGTCGGCGACCGAGCTGCTGATGACCTGCAGCACCTCCGCGGTCGCCGTCTGCTGCTCGAGCGCCTCCTTCGTCTCGTTGAACAGGCGCGCGTTCTGGATCGCGATCACCGCCTGGTCGGCGAACGTGCGCAGCAGCGCGATCTCCTTGTCGTCGAAGCCTGTCGGCGGCTGGCGCACGACGTAGAGCGCGCCGATCGCGCGACCCTCCCAGATCAGCGGCGCGAAGACCTGCGAGAAGCTGCCGATGCCGAGCCGCTCGGCGACCGCACGCAGGCCCGGCGGCACGTCGGGGTCGGTGAGCATGTCGCGGTAGTGCAGGACGCCGTGGAAGATCGAGTCCGGTCCGCCCGGCGGCGCCGCCGACGGGAACATCCGCTCCAGCCGCTCCTTCGCCGATCCGCGATGCTCGCCGAGATGGACGCGGCCGTCGTCGCCGATCAGCAGGATGCCCTGCTCGGAGCTCGAGAAGAGGTGCGCGCAGCTCTCGAGGATCTTGTGGAAGACGGGCTGGTGGTCGGCGACCGAGCCGCTGATGACGCGCAGGATCTCGGCGGTCGCGGTCTGCTGCTCGAGCGCCTCGCGCAGCTCGGCGGTGCGCTGGTCGACCTTGCGCTCGAGGCCGGCGTACGACTCGCGCAGCTGCGCGGTCATGTGGTTGAACTGGCCGGCGAGGACCTCGAGCTCGTCGCCCGTATGCACGTCGATGTGGCGCTCGAGGTCGCCGGCGCCGATCTGCGCCGCGCCTTCCTGCAGCGCGCGCAGCGGCCGCACCAGGGCGCGGGCGAGGAAGAAGCTCGCCGCGATCGAGATCAGGAGCGCGACGACGAGCAGCAGCGACGTCCGCTGCAGCGTCTTCACCATCGGCGCGAACGCCTCGGCGCGCGGCGACTCGACGAACACGGTCCAGTGCAGCCTCGGGATCGGCGCGTCCGCGGAGAGCACCTCGTTGCCTTGCGCGTCGCGCGCCACGACGCGCTCGCCGTCGCGCGCGCGGCTGCGCGCGGCGACCTGCGGCAACGCGGCGAGGTTCGTCTTCTTGAGGACGAGGCTGATGTCGGGATGCGCGATCAGCGTGCCGTCCTGGTCGACGACGTACGCGAAGCCGTGCTCGCCGATCTTGATCTTGGAGACGACGTCGAGGACGAACTTGAGGTTGACCTCGACCGCGGTGACGCCGCCGCCGTCGCCCGCGGGCCGCGCGATCGTCATGTACGGCTCGGTGCCCTTGCGGAAGTAGACCGGGCCGTAGTACGGCTCGCCCTTGGCCGGCACCTGGAAACGCGGCTCCTGCGCGACGTCGATGCCGCTGCCGATCGTGTCCATCGCGAGCCTCGAGATGCGCAGCTGCTCGCGGCCCTGCGGGTCGATCCAGACGACCTCGGTGATCGCCGGCACCTGGCGCTGCAGCTTCAGGTACTCGATCCGGCGCTGCTCGAGCGGATCGCCGCCGGAGTCGGCGCGCGGCAGCGCGGTCCAGCTCAGCTGGTGCTCGATCTCGGCGATGAACTGCTCGATGCGGCTGGCTGCGTTCTCCGCCTTTTCCTTCTGCAGCCGGTCGAGGTTGGCCTGCGTCTCCCCCCACGAGAAGTACAGGCCGATCGCGCCGCTGGCGACGAGCATGCTGCCGACCAGCGTGATGATCAGCAGCGCGTACTTCGGGAAGAGACGCCAGCGGCGCATCATTGCTGCAGTGCCGACATGGGCCGGCATCTTGACAGCTTTCGGCAGCCGCCCCGCCGGCGCCGGCGACCGGCGGTCGCGGCGCGGGCTACGCCCCGAGCTTGCCGAGCAGGCCCGCGGTCGACGGGTCGAGCCGCCCGCCGGCGCCGCCGTCGACGCGC
>JASLGD010000142.1 GCA_030150305.1 Caldimonas sp.
GACCTGCCGCGCGTGCTCGATTCGCGGCCGAAGGCCGAGGTCGGAACGCTCGCCACGTCGTACGAATTCCGCTGGAGGATGCCCGACGGCAGCTGGCGCTGGCTGGCCTCGCGCTCGGCTCTCGTCAACGACGATCACGGCCGGCCGATCCGCCGCGTCGGCGTGAACTGGGACGTGACCGAAGCCAAGGAAGCCCAGCTGGCGCGGCAGCAGACGGCGCTGGCCGAGCGAGAGATCCAGGCCAAGTCGCAGTTCCTCTCGCGCATGAGCCACGAGCTGCGCACGCCGCTGAACGCGGTGCTCGGCTTCACGCAGCTGCTGCAGATCGAAGCGCGCCAGTCGGGCCAGGCCGAGCAGCTCGCCAAGCTCGAGCACATCCGCGATGCCGGCGACCATCTGCTTTCGCTGATCAACGACGTCCTCGACCTCTCCGGGCTCGAGTCGGGCGAGATCCGCCTCTCGCTGCAGCCGGTCGACCTCGGCGAGCTCGTCCGCCAGTCGCTGCCGCTCGTGCACTCGCTCGCGGTGCAGCACGACGTCGAGGTCGCGACCGGCCGCATCGACGGCGTCGCGAGCGCGGACCCGACCCGGCTGCGCCAGGTGCTCATCAACCTGCTGTCGAACGCGATCAAGTACAACCGCGCGGGCGGCCGGGTCGTCGTCGAGGCGAGCGCCGAAGGCCGCGAAGCGACGCTGACCGTGCGCGACACCGGCCGCGGCCTCGACGCCGAGCAGCTCGCCCGCCTGTTCGAGCCGTTCAACCGCTTCGGCGTCGAGCACGAGGGCATCGAAGGCACCGGCATCGGGCTGACGATCGTGAAGACGCTCGTCGACGGCATGGGCGGTCGCATCGAGGTCGACAGCCAGCCCGGCCAGGGCACGGTCTTTCGCGTCGCGCTCGCGGCGGCGAGCGATGCGCTGCTGCACGACGCGAAGGCGACGCGGCGCGCGGCGCGCGACGTCGAGCTCGGCGGCGAGCACCGGCTCGCGGTGGGCGAGGTCGGAACCATCCTCTACATCGAAGACAACCACGTCAACGTGCTGCTCGTCGAGGAGCTCGTGAAGAGCATCGGCGGGCTCGCGATGGCGTCCGAGGCGACCGGCGCTGCGGGCGTCGAGCGCGCCGCCGAGCTGCAGCCCGAGCTCGTCCTCGTCGACCTGCAGCTGCCCGATTTCGACGGCTACGAGGTGCTGCGACGGCTTCGCGCCGACGCGCGCACGCGCGCGATCCCGTGCGTCGCGCTGTCGGCCAACGCGATGCAGGAGGACGTCGAGCGCGGCCTCGCGGCCGGATTCGTCGACTACTGGACGAAGCCGATCGACTTCAGCGTCTTCGTCGCTTCGCTGCAGCGCCTGTTTCCGCGCCTCGCGTCGAGCGCTGCCGCGGCGAGCGCCGCCGAGGCCGAGCACTCGGCCGGCGAGTAGCGCGCTTAGCGGTCGACTTCCGCGAGCAGGCCGCGCTCGCGCAGCATCGGCTCGGCGACGGCGTCGCGGCCGCGGAACGCGCGGTACGCGGCGCCAGGCTCGATCGAGTTGCCGGCCGAATAGACGAAACGCGCGAGCCGGCGCGCGACGCCGGCGTCGAACGGATCGCCGGCCTCGACGAACGCCTGGTAGCCGTCGGCGTCGAGCACCTCGGCCCACAGGTAGACGTAGTAGCCGGCCGCGTAGCCGCCCGAGAACAGGTGCTGGAAGTTGACCAGCCGGTGGTTGACGCCGACGCCGTGCGGCAGCCCGATCCGCGCCAGCTCGTCGCGCTCGAACGCGACGACGTCGAGCGGCTCGACCGAGGTGCGCGAATGCACCGCCATGTCGACGATCGCCGACGCCGTGTAGCGCAGCGTCTCGTAGCCCTGGTTGAAGTGGCGCGCGCGGCGCAGCCTGGCGATCAGCGCATCGGGAATCGGCTCGCCGGTGCGGTGGTGCCGCGCGTGGCGCTTGAGCACCTCGGGCTCGTCGATCCAGTGCTCGAAGAGTTGCGACGGCAGCTCGACGAAGTCGCGCAGCACGCTCGTTCCGGCGAGGCGCTCGAAGCGCACGTTCGAGAGCAGGCCGTGCAGCCCGTGGCCGAACTCGTGGAAGAGCGTGCGCGCGTCGTCGAAGCTGAGCAGCGTCGGCTGGTCGGCCGCGGCCTTGGCGAAGTTGTTGTTGTTGACGACGATCGGCAGCACGCGGGCGTCGCCGTCGCCGCCGTTCCTCGACTGCGAGCGGTACTCGCTCATCCACGCGCCGCTGCGCTTGCTCGGCCGCGCGAAATTGTCGTGCAGGAAGACGCCGATCGGGCCGGCTGCGCCGTGCACCTCGTACACGCGCACGTCGGGGTGGTACGCGACGACGTCGCGCCGCTCGACGAACGAGACGCCGAACAGGCGCTCGGCGCAGTCGAACGCCGCAGCGACCATCGCCTCGAGCGGGAAGTACGGCTTCAGCTCGGCGTCGTCGAGGTCGAAGCGGACCCGGCGTACGTGCTCGGCGTAGAAGCGCCAGTCCCATGGTTCGACCGTCGCGCTCTCGCCGCGCGAGAGCGCGAGCGCGGCGAGCGCTTCGCGCTCTTCCTCGGCGCGCACAAGGGCCGGACGCCAGACCTGCTCGAGGAGCGCAGTCACCGCGTCGCGGGTCTGCGCCATCGTGTCGCTGAGCGCGAAGTCGGCGTAGCTCGCGCAACCGTGCAGGCGGGCCTGCTCGAGGCGCAGCTGCAGGATCTCGGCGGCGACCGCGCGGTTGTCGGTGGCGCCGGCGTGCTCGCCGCGCGAGGTCCAGGCGCGCCACGCCGCTTCGCGCAGGTCGCGCCGCTCGGAGAAGGTCAGGAACGGAACGACGAGCGAGCGCGACAGCGTGATCACCGCCCCCTCGGCGACGCCGCGATCGTTCGCCGCCTGCCGCGCCGCGGCGCGGACCGACTCGGGCAGCCCGGCGTGATCGGCCTCGGTGCGCAGCACGAGCTTGAACGCGCTCTCGTCGGCGAGCAGGTTCTGGCCGAACCTGGTCATCAGCTCGGCCAGCCGGCGCACGATCGCGGCGTGCCGCGCCTGCGCGTCGGGCGCGAGGCGCGCGCCGGCGCGCACCGCATCGAGGTGGAACCGTTCGAGGACGCGCAGCTCCTCGGCGTCGAGGCCGAGCGCGGCGCGGCGCGCGTGCAACGCGTCGATGCGCGCGAAGAGGCCGGCGTGCGTCCGCACGCGGCTTTCGTGGGCGGCGAGCTGCGGCACCATCTCGCGCTGCACTTGCTGCAGCGCCGGCGACGTCTCGCTCGACGTCAGGTTCCAGAACAGCGCCTCGATGCGGGCGAGATCGCGGCCCGAGCGATCGAGCGCCGCCACCGTGTTCGCGAACGTCG
>JASLGD010000154.1 GCA_030150305.1 Caldimonas sp.
GAACCCCTGCCTGCGCCGATGAATCGGCGCCGTCGCGAATCCGGCCCGTGTGTCGACGCGAATTCGCATTGGTCGTGCGCAACAAGTCTTCGTCGTCTCCTCGCCGCATTCGTCGGAAAGAACTCGTGGACCCACCCGGATTTCGCGATTCTGCCGCCCAAGCCGAAACGTTCGGCCCACCGCACCGCGCGAATCGCGGATATCCAGCAGCAAGGACCTCGTCGTGAACCACACCCCTCGAATCACCTCCCTCGGCCTGTCGGCCGCCATCGCCATCGCCTTCGCCGTGCTCGGCCCCGTCTCGGCCCATGCCGGCTGCTTCGGAACGCGTGCGCCGGCCGCCGCCCGTCCGATGATCACGCTGCCTGCCATCACTCCCCGGAAGGCGGAGAGCGACCTCGCCGCCCGGAACATCGTCGGCACCTGGCTCTCGACCGGCTTCGACAGCAACGGCGCCGAAACGTCGCAGTCGTACGTCCAATGGCACTCCGACGGCACCGAATGGGAGAACGTCAATCTCCCGATCTCCGATCCCATGTGCCTGGGGTCGTGGAAAGAGGTCGACCGGAAGCACGTCTCGCGCAATCACTTCGGGTGGCTCTTCGGAGACGGGGGCCTCAGCGGCTACTTCAACGAGACCGAGACCGTGACCGTCGGCAAGGACGGCACCTATCACGGTGTCTCGGATACCAAGGTCTACGACCTGTCGGGCAACCTGGTGGGCGAGTCCACCGGCACGACGTCGGCCGTGAAGATCTCGCCGTGAGCGGGATTCCCGGTTGCCCGCGCTAGCGGCAGGAAGGAATCGGTCCGCGCAAGAGACGAGGCGAGGCCACCCTGCCAAGCACCTCCCGTGGCAGGCGCCTTGCCGTTCCTTGCTTCTCGAGTCAGGGTTGCGGTGCGCCGACCTGCCGATAAGGATCGGCCCGCGCGAACGCATCGAGCGTCCCGCACTCGGCGACGATGCGCGCGACCGTCGGAATGCCGTCGATCTCGATCTTGAAGACGCGCATGACACTGAGAATGCTCGCCAGGCAGATGTCCGCCATCGTCGGCGTAGCGCCGTGGCAGAAGCGCCCCGTCCCAGGTTCGCTGGCAAGCCGCTGTTCGACGGCACGCAGGCCCGTGCCGAACCACTGCGTCTGCCAGCCGCGCCAAGCCGCAGCGTCGAGGCCGTGCGTGCCGGCGAGGTAGCGGCGCACCCGCGGCGTGATCAGCGGATGCGTGTCTGCGGCGAGCATGCCCGCGATCGAGCGCACGCGCGCCCGGCCATGCGCGTCTGCAGGCAAGAGGGCGGGCGTGGGCTGGATCTCCTCGAGGAACTCGAGGATCGCGAGCGATTGCGTCAGTGGCGTCTTCGACTGGCCCGCGCCATGGTCGACTAGCGCGGGGATGCCGCCCAGCGGATTGATCTTCAGGTAGGCCTCGCCGCGCTGCTCGCCGCCCTCGATGTCGACGATCGTCTCGCGCGCCACGATGCCTTTCAGGTTGAGCGCGACGCGGACGCGGTAGCCTGCGGAGGTTCGCCAGTAGGCAAAGAGTTCGAAGCGGGGGGTGTCGGGCATGACATGGACTCCTGGAGGCTTTCGATGACGATGCGAACGGGGTGAGCGTAGCAGCGCGGGGATTCTTGCGCGATGCCTGTTGGCGCGCGCTGGAACGGCGCTTGGGCACCCAGGGACGCGAATCAGCCTGCCCGAAAGCAGCTTTCGCGAGGGATCGGTCGTGGCCGTAGCCGCGGCTGCGGCTGCGGCTGCGGCCGCAGCCGAGAGCTGCCCTTCGTTGAGGCCTTGAGCAGGGGCCCGGTCGTCTTCGGTCGCATTCCCGAGCGCACTGGCGTCAGGACGAGAATTGTTGAGCCGAGCCCTCGGCAAGGCGTTTCTCCAGCGCGGCAACGAGCCGTTGGACGTCAATGTCGAAGTCCGGGTCCGGCCGCACCGCCAGGCCTTGCTGGGTGCAGATCGATTTGAGCTCGTCCGGCAGCTGGCTGGCCAACGGCATCGATGCGCCGCCAACAAACAAGGGAATCACTGGAATGCCACGCTCAAGCGCAGTCTGGACCTCGAGGCGCACAAGATCCGATGGGTGGTCGAGCCGGCGAATTCCGGACGAGTCGTGGACGGAAGCCCACGTGGGCCCGATCACCACAAGCATGAGGCGGCATGCCTGAAGGCTTCTGGTGATGAATTCCTGAAAGTCGACGCCCGCGGGGATCGAATTGACGTCACGCATCAGCAGGCCCGCCCCGAATCGGTTGGAAAGCCGATCGAAGATTCGTCCGGTCACGTCGTGGCTGTCGGACCTGCGATAGCTTATGAAGACGGCCGCAGCCGCCGCATTCCCGGGCGCCGAAAGCAGTACTTGGATTTCGCCGGACTTGCGGAACTGAGCCCAGTCAGATACCGCGACTTGCGTCGACTGAGGTTCAGCCGTCAAGCAGCGTCGGCAAAGCAGCGTCACTTGCACATCGACCAGGAAGTTCCCGTTTCCAGCGTCACGGTAGTCGAGCTCTTCGCTCTCCAGCTCGAGCGACCCCTGGCATCGCCGGCACTTTGCCATGCTTGTCAGCAGGACCACCGGCGCATCGAGGCGGTATTGCATTTCCTGCACCGTCTCGCAGCAGGGACACGGCAGCACTACAGTGGCCGTGGCGGAGTATCGCCCAGGCTTGTCTCGTGTCCAGTGAATTCGCCGGACGTCCACTGACACGTTGAGCGGCTCCATCGAAAGGTCGTCGCGATCGACGGTGACATTCGAGAAGCAGAAGGCAAGGGACGCGACGTCACGGATATCCGTCGGTGCCGT
>JASLGD010000600.1 GCA_030150305.1 Caldimonas sp.
CGCGCGTCCGGCGCCCGCCTCGCGGCCGTGCTCCGAATGACCCTGCCGGCAACGAGCCGCCTTGAACCTCGCGGTTGCCTGCCGGCATCCACGCATGCCGACCGTGGCGAGCCCGCGGGCGCGCGCCCGTTCGCAACAACAACGCATGGAGATCCGACGTGAAGCGCACCCTGCTCTCTTTCCGTCCTTCGCACGCATCCGGCATCGGCGTCGCCGCCGCGCTGACGCTGGCTGCCCTCGGCGCGCCGCTGCCGGCGGCCGCGCAATACGCGCAGACCAACCTCGTCTCGAGCGTCCCCGGGCTGGCGACGATCACCGATCCGAGGCTGATCAACCCGTGGGGCATCTCGCGGTCGCCGACGAGCCCGTTCTGGACGTCCGACCAGGGGATGAACAGCAGCACGCTCTATGCGATCACGAACGGGACCAACGTCACGCAGGTGCTCGGCGTCAACGCGAACGGCTTCGTCGCGATTCCGACGACCGCGGCGGGCCCGCAAGGTCCGACCGGCCAGGTCAACAACAGCAACACGGCTTCGTTCCAGCTCGTCCCGGGCACCGCGAGCACGTCGTCGCGGTTTCTCTTCGCGAACCTGAACGGGACGATCTCCGGCTGGGCCGGCGGGCTCTCGTCGTCGATCGAGGTGACGACTCCCGGCGCGCTCTACACGGGGCTCGCGATCGACACCGCCGGCACACGCCTCTACGCCGCCGACGGCGCTGGCGGTGCGGTCCGCGTCTTCGACAGCGCGTTCGCGCCGGTGAACGGCGCCGGGTTCACCGACCCGACCCTGCCCTCCGGCTTCGTCCCGTTCAACGTCCAGGACATCGGCGGCAAGGTCTACGTCACCTACGCGCCGTCCGGCCTCGCCGCGCAGCGCGGAGCCGCGCTCGGCCAGGGCTTCGTCAGCGTCTTCGACGAGAACGGCGGCTTCCTGCAGCGGCTCATCAGCGGCAGCCAGCTCGCGGCGCCGTGGGGCGTCGCGCTCGCGCCCGCGGGCTTCGGCGCGTTCGGCGGCGACCTGCTGGTCGGCAACTTCAGCTTCGCGCACAGCGGCATCAACGCCTTCGATCCGATCACCGGCGCGTTCCGCGGCTCGATCGCGATCGACGTCGGCTCGGGCAACACGCCGGGCGGCCTCTGGGGCCTGATGTTCGGCAGCGGCACCGGCAGCGGCGGCGACAGCAACACGCTCTACTTCGCCGATGGCATCAACGGCGAGACGGCGGGTCTGTTCGGCGCGATCGCTGCCGTTCCCGAGCCCGAGGTCGTGACGCTGTTCGGCGTCGGGCTCGCGCTGCTCGGCTGGCGGCGGCGACGCGAACGCTAGGGCGCGGTCGCAGCGAACCGCCGACGCTCGCACGCGACGTCGGCGCGGCGGCCCGCTGGTATTCTGGTCACCGACCGGAAGCCATGGCGTTCGCCTTCACGATCGACCCCGACGTCGCCGCCGCGCGAACGCTGCCGAGCGCGTTCTATCTCGATCCCGCGGTCTTCGCGCTGGCGCGCGAGCGCGTCTTCGCGCGGACGTGGCAATGGCTCGGCCCCGTCGACGACGTCGCTGCCGCGGGATCGCTCTCGCCGCGCGAGCTGCTGCCGGGTCATCTGGCCGAGCCGTTGCTGCTCGCGCGCGACGCGACGGGCGAGCTGCGCTGCCTCTCCAACGTGTGCACGCACCGCGGCAATCTCCTCGTGCACGCGCCGTGCCGCGCCGAGCAGATCCGCTGCGGCTACCACTCGCGGCGTTTCGATCTCGCCGGCCGCGTCACGTTCATGCCCGGCTTCGAAGGCGCGCGCGACTTCCCCCGCGCCGCGGACGACCTGCCCCGCGTCGCGCTCGGCGAATTCGCAGGCCACGCGTTCGCGTCGCTCGCGCCGGCGGCGCCGTTCGACGCATTCCTCGCGCCGATCCGCGAGCGACTCGCGTGGTTGCCGCTCGCCGCACTCCGCCACGATCCGTCGCGCGACCGCAGCTTCGAGGTCGCGGCGCACTGGGCGCTCTACGTCGAGAACTACCTCGAGGGCCTGCACATCCCGTTCCTGCATCCGGCGCTGCACCAGGTGCTCGACATGCAGCACTACGGCTACGAGCTCGGCCGCTACGGCAACCTGCAGCTCGCGCTCGCGCGCAACGACGACGACGCTGCTTTCGCGCCGCCGCCGCGATCGCTCGACCACGGCCGGCGCATCGCGGCGTACTACTGGTGGGTGTTCCCGAACCTGATGCTGAACTTCTATCCGTGGGGCTTGTCGCTCAACGTCGTCGAGCCGCTCGCTCCCGACCGCACGCGCGTCGTCTTCCGCGGCTACGTCCTCGACGCCGATCGCCTCGGCAGCGGCGCCGGCGCGCAGCTCGACCAGGTCGAGCTCGAAGACGAGGCCGCGGTCGAATCCGTGCAGCGCGGACTGCGCTCGCGCCTCTACGACCGCGGCCGCTACTCGCCGACGCACGAGCGCGGCGTGCACCAGTTCCATCGGCTGCTCTGCGACTTTCTCGCCGACGCAGCGTGACTGCAGGCGACGCGGGCGCGTGCGCCGCCTCCCGCATCTCGCCGGCGAGCGCCCGCGGCTCTGTCGCGATCGCCGCGGCGATGCCGGTGGCGCGCGCCGCGGACGCGCCGCCTGCGCCCGCGCAGGTCGACCTCAGCCGCGCCGTTGGGCGCGCGAGCGGGCTCGCCAGCCGAGCACGCCGGCGAGGCCCGTCAACATCAGCGACACGCTCGCCGGCTCGGGCACCGCGTTCGCGTACACCGCGACGCAGCCGAGCGCGCACACCGCATTGCCGCCGACGGCGGCGGTGTTGCCTGCGAGCGGCACGAAGACGTCGCCCGTCAGCGGATCGACCGCGATCGAGTGCGGATTGGACGCGTCCGCCACCGGCAGCAGCACCGACTGCAGGAGCTGGTCGGTGGAGTCGCTGATGACGTCGAACACGCGGTGCCCCGCCGCGTTGGCACCGGTCACGAAATAGCGTCCCGACGCCGGGTCGTACCAGATCTCGTCGGTCTTCGAGATCTGGGCGAACGTCGCGACGATGCTGCCGGCGCCCGCCGGATTGAGCAGGATCGCCTGCGCGTTCGCGTTCGCGCAGCCGACCATCAGGTTGCCGCTGCCGCCGAGCGCGAGCCCGGCCGAGCTGCACGAGCCGATCCCCATGCTGCCGAACTTGAACGTCTTGCCGATCGTGCCGTCGGTCCTGATCTCGACGACGCCGCCGGCCGGATCGCCGTTGAACGACGGAACCGAGACGAAGAACGAGCCCGTGTTCGGGTCCCAGACCGGCTGCTCCATGCCGTCGCCCGCCGCGGCGCCCGGCACGCTGATGTTCGACTTGAAGATCGTCACCGGCGGCCCCGTGTTGAACAACGTCGCGAACGCCGGGCTGTCGGCGTTGTTCGCGGCGAGGAGCTGCTGCGTCGCGGGCGAGTACGCCATCTCGTCGACGCGGAACTGGCCGTTGGTCGAGACCGACTGCTGCAGCACCGGCGCCGCCGGGTTGGTGACGTTGAAGACCTTCAGCGTGCTGTTGCCGTCGCCGGCGTAGAGGGTCGTGGTGCCTCCCGACGTGACGGCGACGACGCCGTCGGCGCCCGAGGTCGACGTCGTCGCCTGTTGTCCGGTGAACCCTTGCGCCTGGCCGAGCACCTTCAACGTCGACCCCGAGATGATGTCGACGCTGGCGTTCGAGCGGTCGGCGACGTAGTACGCGTTCGACGCCGGGTTGAAGAACCCGATGTCGAACGACGTGAACCCGCCGCCGGGCTGCACGTTCGCGGGGGTCGGCGGGATCGCGATCAGCGTCTGCAGGGTGTAGTTCACCGGCTGCGCGAGCGCAGGGCTCGCGCCGAGAGCGCCGATCGCGAGGACCGACGCGGAAAGGGCGGGCTGGAGAAATCGCATGGTGTCTCCTCGGTCGTTTCTTCCGGCATCGCTTGCACGTCGTGCAGCGACTTGCGGGTGCCGCGTCGGGCGCGATCGGATGTCGACCAGCGAGAGCGCCTGAAATCGATCGACCCGACGCGCTCGCGCTGGCAATCCGCGCGCCGAAAGCGACGGCGTTCCTGACCGCAGGCTGACTGCGCGTCGAATGACGCGTGAGGCTCTGGCGCTATGCGGTCGCGGTCGCCCGAACGGGCAGTTCGGACGGCAGCCACAGCACCGTCAACGCGGTGCACAGTGCGACGCCCGCGAGCACCACGAACAACGTGCCGAAGCCCATCTGCTTGACGAGCGGCCCGAGCAGCCACACCGCGAGCGAGCTGATGCCGAGCGACACCGCGAGGCGCATCCCGGCGACGCGCGAGCGCATGCCGTCGTCGACGTAGCGCACGATCATCGCGTCGGTGAACGGGATCGCGCCGAAGATGAAGACCATCGTCGCGAGCATGCCGGCGTAGAGCCGCCAGCCCTGCTCGTGCGCGGAGAAGAGCAGCACCGGGATCTGGAGCAGCGCAATGCCGAGATAGAGCGGCTTCAGCGGCACGCGGTCGATCAGGCGGCCGACGATCACCTGCGCGAGCGAGGCGACGGCGTAGACGCTCGCGAGCAGCAGCCCGAGCGTCGCCGGATCGTCGACGACGCCGCGGAAGCGCTCGCTCAGCAGCTGCGCGTTGCCGTTGGTCGTGAGGTTGAAGAGGATGCCGCCGGTCGCCGATGCCATCGTCATCACCGCGAGCGCGCGCGCGACCTGCGAGCGCGTCAGCCGCACCTGCGCGCCGCCCTTGCGCTTGGCGGGCGACTCGGTCTCGGGCGGGACGACGCGCAGGAACACGACGCCGAGCGCGATGCATGCGACTCCGGGCACGGCGAACGCGGCGCGCCAGCCGAACCAATGCATGAGCAGGCCCGTGAGCGCGGCCGCCACGGCGATGCCGAGATTGCCGGCGAGGCCGTTGACGCCGATCGTCGCGCCCGGCCGTGCCGCACCCTGCAGCAGCATCGGAATCCCGACCGGGTGGTAGATCGACGCGAACGTGCCGATCAGCGTCAACCCCGCGGCGAGCTGCCACGGGCCTTGCGCGAGCGACGCGACGAGCGACGACGCGCCGATGCCGAAGAAGAACGCGACCATCATCGCGCGCCGACCCCAGAGATCGCCGAGCCGGCCCGACGGCAGCGAGCCGAGGCCGAACATGACGAACGCACCGACGCCGAACGGCATCAGGTCCTCCCAGCGGGCGAAGCCGAAGTCGGTCGCGATGCTCGCCACCGCGGTCGCGAAGATGAGCAGGAACATGTGGTCCACCGCGTGGGCCACGTTGAGAAGAAGGACGGCGCTGCGCTTGTGCATGGCGACCGGATTGTCCTCGTAAAGTGCGCGCTGGACGACCGGAGTCGACGATGCCGCATCACCACCTGACGACTCGCGCGGCCTGCGGCGTCGCCGCCGCCCTGCTCCTCGGCTGCGCGCAATCGCGCGCGCAGTCCGGCGCCGAGCCCGAGGCGATGAACATGCGCCTCGTCGGCCAGCAGGACCTGCAGGCGCGCAGCGCCTACCAGCCGACGATCCGCAAGCAGGGCCAGCGCTGGATCGCCTACATCGGCCACCACGGCGACCGCAAGCCGAACCCGCTGACCGGACGCGACGAGGACAACGGCACGTCGATCGTCGACGTCACCGACCCGCGCCGGCCGCGCTACCTCGCGCACATCCCCGGCGAGGAAGGCAAGGCCGAGCAGGGCGGCGCGCAGATGGTCCGGGTGTGCAGCGGCGCGGAGCTGCCGCGCGCGGACAAGAACCGCTTCTACCTGCTGCGGACCTTCGGCAACCAGGCGCACGAGCTCTGGGACGTGACCGCTCCCGAGGCGCCGACGCTCGTGACGCGGATCGTCTCCGGCCTCAAGGGCACGCACAAGAGCTTCTGGGAGTGCGACACCGGGATCGCGTACCTCGTCTCCGGCGATCCTCGTTGGCGCACCTCGCGGATGACGAAGATCTACGACCTGTCCGATCCCGCGCACCCGGTCTTCATCCGCGACTTCGGCCTCGTCGGCCAGCAACCCGGCGCGACCGGCCCGGTGCCGACGTCGCTGCACGGTCCGATCTCGACCGGACCGCAGGGCAACCGCGTCTACTTCGGCTATGGCACCAACGCCGACGGTGTCCTGCAGATCGTCGATCGGCGCAAGCTCCTCGAGGGAGCGAAGGAGCCGACGCCCGAGAACCTGCTCGCGCCGCAGGTCGCGCGCCTCGACATGCCGCCCGGCAATGGCGCGCACACGACGCTTCCGCTGCTCGGCATGGAGATCGCCGAGTTCCGCCATGACGCCGCAGGGGCGCGGCGCGACTTCGTCGTCATCACCGACGAGTCGATCCAGAAGGCCTGCGCCGAGGCGCGGCAGATGGTGTGGTTCGTCGACGTCACGACGGAGACGAAGCCGTTCGGCGTCGCGACGTGGACCGTTCCCGAGTCGAGCGGCGACTTCTGCGCGCGCGGCGGCCGCTTCGGCACGCATTCGTCGAACGAATCGACGGCGCCGGTGTTCCACAAGCGCGTCGTCTTCTTCGCGCACTTCAACGCCGGCGTGCGCGCGGTCGACGTGCGCGACCCGTTCCATCCGAAGGAGATCGCCTACTTCATCCCGGCGATGACGGCGAACACGGTCGTGCTCGACGCGCCGGCAGGGCAGAAGCCGGCCGCCTCCGGCGCGGCGGCAAGCCGGCGCGCCATCCAGACGAACAACGTCGAGGTCGACGAGCGCGGCTACGTCTACATCGTCGACCGCGCGAACACGGGGCTGCACATCCTCGAGCTCACCGGCCCCGCGCGCGACGTCGCCGACTGGGCGGCAGCCGCCAAGGACTGAGGGCGGCGATCGCGCCGGTCAACGGGCCGCGACGAGCGCGCTCGCGGCGGCCTGCGCGGCCCTGACCTCGACGCGGACCTGCTCGGTCAGCTCCGCCTTGATCGCGCTGAAGGCCGGAGTCGTCTTGACCGAATAGTGGCGCGGGTGCGCGATCGGCACGGCGCGGTCGAGCTTGATCCGCCCGGGCCGCGCGCTCATGACGACGACGCGCGAGCCCATGAAGACGGCTTCGTCGATGTCGTGCGTGACGAAGAGCACCGTCTTCTTCTCGGCCTCCCAGATGCCGAGCAGCAGCTCCTGCATCAGCTCGCGCGTCTGGTGGTCGAGCGCGCCGAACGGCTCGTCCATCAGCAGGATGCGCGGGCCGTTGGCGAGCGCGCGCGCGATCGCGGTGCGCTGCTGCATCCCGCCCGAAAGTTGCTTCGGGAAGTGGTGCTCGAAGCCGACGAGCCCGACCTTGGCGATGAACCCGTTGGCGATCGCGAGCTGCTCGGCGCGCGGCACGCCGCGCTCGCGCAGGCCGAAGCAGATGTTGTCGAGCACCGTCAGCCAGGGAAAGAGCGTGTAGCTCTGGAAGACCATGCCGCGGTCGGCACCGGGGCCGGCGATGCGGCCGCCGTCGAGCAGCACCTCGCCGGAGGTCGGCGCGTCGAGGCCGGCGACGATGCGCAGCAGCGTGCTCTTGCCGCAGCCCGAGGGACCGAGGATCGTGACGAAGTCGTTCTCGCTCACGGCGAGGTCGGTCGCGCGCAGCGCCGGCGTCGCGCTGCCGTCCCGCGCGGTGAACGTGCGCGTCAGTCCGCGGATGAGCAAGAGCGGCGTCATCTGCCGAGCTGCGCCCACGGATAAAGGCGCCGGTTCAGCCAAGCGAAGAGCACGTCGCTGATGAGGCCGATGACGCCGATGACGATGATGCCGAAGATGATCTGGTCGGTCGCGAGCAAGGCCTGGCTGTCGGTGATCATGTGGCCGATGCCGGTCGAAGCGCCGATCAGCTCGGCGACGATGACGTACGTCCACGCCCAGCCGAGCACCATCCGCAGCGTCTCGGCGATCTCGGGCGCTGCGCCGGGCAGGAGCACGCGGCGGATCAGGCCGCGATCGCCGACGCCGAGCGTGTAGGCCGCCTCGACGAGGTCGCGCCGCGTGTTGCCGACGATCACCGCGATCATCAGCACGAGCTGGAAGAACGAGCCGATGAAGATGAGCGCGAGCTTCTGCGCCTCGCCGATGCCGGCCCAGAGAATGAGCAGGGGAATGAAGGCGCTCGCCGGCAGGTAGCGAGCGAAGCTCACGAAGGGCTCGAAGAACGCCTCGATCGGCTTGTAGGCGCCCATCGCCACCCCGAGCGGCAAGCGAGCACGGTGGCGATGGCGAAGCCGCCGAAGACGCGCCAGACCGTCCAGCCGATGTCCCAGCCGAAGCCCTGTCGCGTGAGCAGGGTCCAGCCGGAGCGGACCATGGTCAGCGGGTCGGCGAG
>JASLGD010000264.1 GCA_030150305.1 Caldimonas sp.
TCGGCGCCATCGGTGCACGGCAGCCACGCGGGATCGCTTTCCAGGTGTTCGACCAGAAGGTTATGGAGCGCTCCCTCGCGTCCCCCTCGCCTGCCAACTACAAGGACGCGCACCGGCGAGGGATCGTGCACGGCGCACCGAGCGTGGCAGCGCTCGCCGCGTACCTGCGGATCGACGGATCCCGGCTCGAGGCGACGATCGAGCGCTACAACGCGAACGCCGCAACCGGCCGCGACCCGGACCACGGACGCCCCATTGCCGACTACGGAACGGCGCGCGGCGCCTGCCTCGACACGCCGCCGTTCTACGCCTTCCCGTGCGCGGCAGCGCTGACGACGACCTACTGCGGGATCCGCACGGACCGGCGAATGCGGGTGCGCGACGTGTTCGGGGATCCCATCCCGGGCCTCTACGCCGCCGGCGAGGTGACGGGCGGTTTCCACGGCGCCGCGTACCTGAGCGGCTCCGCGCTCGGCAAGGCGGCGGTGCATGGCCGTGTCGCTGGTATTTCATGTGCCCAGAACGAACCAACAGGAGAATCGACATGACCTCTCCGAGCCCCGCCGCCCGCCAGCAGGACGTGCTCGATCTGATCGACGACGTGCACGTTCCACCCCCTTCGGCCGACGGCCAAGCCACCGCGCGCCGTCTGATTCGCCACTGGTGGACGACGGTCAGGGCCAAAGACTTGGACGCGCTCGAAGCGATCCTCGCTGACGACGTCGTCATCGAGCTTCCTTTCAACGAGTCAGGCCGAAACGAAGAGGGCGGCTTTCGGCGCTACCAAGGCTTGCAGCAGGTGCGCGAGTTCTGGCGCGCGGCTTTCAAAGCCGAGGGGACGAGCCACGGCATGACCGATGTCGAGATCACGATCAGCCCAGACGGGAAGATGGTCTTCGTCGAAGGGCGTGGCAATCTCACCATGGCGAGTGGAAAGAGCTATCGAAACCGCTATGTGTTCCGCTTCCTCATCGAAGGCGAACGGATCAAGCATGTGCGGGAGTACTACAACCCCATCACGTCAGCACACGCGTTTGGCCGTCTGGTCGCCGGGAAATTCGCCATCGAGTCCCTCTAAGGCGTACCCCGGTGTCCCTGAGCACCACGGCAGCGCACTCTCGATGAGACTTCAACGAAAGGTCGCCATCGTCACGGGGGCCGCTCGCGGCCTCGGCCGAGCCTACGTGCTGCGCCTCGCGCGCCTTGGCGCCGACGTGGCGATCGCAGACATCGACCTCAACGGGGCGGAGCGCTACGGTGAGCATCTGAGCGCTCCGTCGGTGCGCGAAGAGGTGCTGACGCTCGGACGGACTGCGATCGACTTTGAGGGCGATCTCTCACGGCGAGATCAGGCCGAGCTCCTCGTGGAGCGCACCGTTCGCGAGCTCGGCCGGGTCGACATCATCGTCAACAACGCAGGGGGTTTGCTGACCCCGATCGAACGCAGCCATGCGTCCGTGGTGCCGGAAGAGGACATCCGCGCCACATTGGACGCGAATTTGATGAACGCGGTCTTCTGCTGCCAGGCGGTGATACCGCACTTCAAGGCTCAACGCTCGGGCGTCATCATCAACGTGTCGTCCGCAGCCGCGCGAAATGTGGTGAGCGGCGGGCGATTCGCGATCTACGGCGCTGCCAAGGCTGCGGTGACGCATTTCACTCGCAACCTCGCCATGGAGCTGGGCCCGTTCGGCATCCGCGCGAACTGCATCGCACCCGGGCTCATCCTGTCGTCGCGGATGAAGCACACGGCGCAGCAACGAAACCTCGGCACCGCGACCGACATCGAGCGAATACCCCTTGGTCGTGCAGGTGAACCGGAAGACTGCGCGAACGTCGTCGAGTTCCTGGCCACTGACCTTTCCAGCTTCGTCACGGGTCAATGCATCTCCGTGTGCGGCGGCTCGATCCTGAGCCCAGCGTAGTTCGGCGTGGATACCTCGTGGGTCTTCAGCTGCGGCGCAAGCACGCGCTGATCACCGGCCGAGCAACAGCTGCACGCGCGTTGGCTCGGTCGCTCGGCGCTGTCACCCGCCGCCGGCTTGTCTGTACCCGGCGGTACCGCTCTGCCGCCCGACGGCAGGGGCGCGCGTCTCCCCAACAAAAGAATCTGAAATTTCGGCTTACTAGTTGACAAGCAAGTAGTCAGGAGTAGAGTTCTGCGTGTCGGTTCGCCGTCACTTGGAGAGGAGGAGCAAGCGTCCTCCGCACGGCCACCGGTCCTTGATTCAGCCGCTTGCGGGCTCGACCGCAGCGTGTGGGGTCACGTGTTCGGCAGCCGTGAGATGGGCGACCTTTCGCTGACGACCGCCCTTCAGGAGCAACCTTGATTACCTTTGAATTGAGCGAAGACCAGAAGATGGCGCAATCCGCGATGCAGGATTTCGCCTCCAATGTCCTCGCGCCTGCCGCCCAGAAGGCGGACCGGGCCGCGCAAGCCGATCAGGAGACGCTCGACGCCCTGTGGCAGACGGGCATCGTCCAATCGCAGATCGACCAGTCCGAGTCCGATCGCTCGGCCGTCCTGAACTCGATCGTCCTGGAAGAGTTCGGGGCCGGGGACGCATCGCTGGCGCTCGCGCTCGGGGCGCCGCTGGCTTACGTGCGCGCGGTCGCCGAGCATGGCTCGCCAGCGCAACGTGCGGCCCTCGCGGAGTTCGCGGAGAGCGAGGCATTCCGGCCGGCGGCGGTCGCGCTGATGGAACCCCAGTTCGGCTGGAACCCCCGAGCCCTGAAAACCACCGCCACGAGGGTGGAAGGCGGCTGGAGGATCGATGGCGTCAAGACCATGGTGCCGTTCGCCGCACGGATCGCAAAGCTACTCGTCATCGCCGCCACGACGGAGGGCAACAAGGCGTTCATCGTCGACGGCGCAGCCAAGGGCCTTCGCGTCACTGGCGCCGAACCGACGCTGGGACTCAGATGTCTGCAGATGGGCGAGATCGCCCTCGAAGGCCTCCTCGTCGGCGACGGCGACCTTCTCGGCGAAGGCAAGGCCGTTGATGTGCAGGCCATCATCGACTCCGGGCGTGTCGGGCTGTCCGCGGTCATGACGGGCCTTTCGCGCGGCATCACCGACTACGTCATCCCGTACACCAAGGATCGCGTCGCGCACGGGTCAGCGCTGGCGCGCAAGCAGGTGATCGCCTTTCGCATCGCCGATATGCACATCGAGACCAACGCGATGCGCTGGATGAGCTGGCGTGCCGCTTGCGACATCGAGAACGCGAGCAAGGATGCGACTCGCAACGCGCAGCTTGCCTACACGTACGCGTCGGGCCGGTGCATGTCGATCGCCGACGAGGCTCTGCAGGCATTCGGTGGTCACGGGTATATCCGCGCTCATCCCATCGAGATGTGGTATCGCAACGCGCGCGCCGTCGGGATGCTCGAAGGCCTGGCCGCCGTCTGAATCAAGCACCGGGAACAGCACATGGTTGATTTCACGCTCACCGAAAGAGACAAGCAGATCATCAAGATCCAACTCGAGGACGAGCAGACCGTCCTCAAGTACGCGCGGTACTACGACCGGCATCACGACGAGCTGCAGCCGGAGGAACTGCCGGAGGCGGAAGGGAGGCCGAGTCCTTACCAGATGCTGAAGGACGATCCCTCCGGCACGAGCGGCGCCGTGCTCACGGAGGCGTTCCTGCACCTGCACACGCCGGACGTGCGCATGCGGATCACGCGGACCGGCCTCGGCGACAAGATCGTGAACTACGGCGGAACCCCGGAGCAGAAGGCGCGCTGGGGACACAAGACGCTTTCGATCGCGATCACCGAACCCGGTGCAGGCTCGGATCCGACGATGATCACGGGCAAAGCCCGTCACGACCCGGCCACCGACGAATGGATCCTCAACGGCGAGAAGCTCTACTGCTCGCAGTTCGGGATGGCGGACGGGGCCGTGGTCATGCTGCGCGGTGAGCCCGACGCGAACAACGTGCGCCCGTTCCTCTCTTTCGTCGTCGAGAAGGGCACCAAGGGCCTGCAGGTTCTCGGTCAGGTCGACAAGATGGGCTGCCGCAACTGGGACACGGCCGATTTCGTGCTGCAGGACTGTCGCGTCCCGTCGTTCAACAAGCTCGACGTCGACTTCGGCGGCGCATTGCAAGTCTTCAACGGCACGCGGCCCATGGTCGCGGCCATGGGGCTGAAGTACGCGCGAAGCATCATGGACGCCGTCAAAGCGAAGCTGGCCGAGCAGGGCGAGCAGATAGACTATTCCGCCAACACGAACGGCCGAAGTGCGGTGCAGGAGAAGCTGCTCTCGCTCGAGGCAGAGTACGAGGCTGCAGCGCTGGTCGTCCTGAGATCCAAGTGGACCGAGCAGAACCAGGGCAATTCGAGCAAGGTCACGATGAAGGAAGCCGCCGAGGCGAAGGCGATCGGCGGGCGCGCATCCCGCCGTATCAGCCAGGAGGCGCTGGCTCTGCTCGGGCCGTCGTCGCTCAGCGAGGAAACCTTTCCCGAGAAGTGGTTTCGCGACACGCGCATCTTCGACATCTTCGAGGGCCCCGGCGACATCTGCCGCCTGATCGTCGCGCGTCAGATCCTGGGCTATTCGAAGAGGGAACTGAGCTGAGATGAACGCCCGCGAAAACAAGCTGCTGGACATCGACCGCGAGCGCGGCACCTTCCGCGTCGCGCGTACGTGCTTCACCGACGCTGCCATTTACAAGGCGGA
>JASLGD010000273.1 GCA_030150305.1 Caldimonas sp.
GGCGCGCGCGACGTAGTCGAGCGCCTGGCGAACGGTGTTCGCACCGACCATCTTCGGCTCGATCGCGGACCACAGTCCCGCAGCCTCGAGGACCGCCTTCGTGTAGCGGCCAACCGGGACGCTCGCCGGCAGCCCGATCGCGACGCGCTGGAACGTCGGCTGCGCCAGTTGGCCGAGCGCCGTCGGCACGCTGCGCGCCGAGGCGGGAACGACGACGACGAGCGTGTTGGAGACGACGTCGCGCCGCTCTGCTGCCTTGACGATGCCCCGGCGCTGCGCCTCGTCCATCGTCTCCTCGTCGGCGCTGACGAGCACGTCGACCGGGGCGCCGCCCTTGGCGATCTGCTGCAGAAGCGCGCCCGACGCGCCGAAGTTGAACAGCACCTTGGTCCCTGGGCGGGCGGCTTCGAACAGAGGCCCGATCTCCTTGAACGCGTTGGTCAGGCTCGCCGCCGCCGAGACGACGAGGTCCGCCGCGAGCGCTCCGGTGGCGCCGGCGGCGAGCACGACGCCGACGAGCGCGCGGCGCCCGACGGCGACGCTGCGCAGCCATGACGCTCGGTCCATGCGCTCGCTCCGGCAGCTTCGGTATGTGCGCGGTTATACAGCCGTTCTTCGGAGCCAGTCGCGGCAAGATACGAGACGATTCGCGACCTCGTCGGTCGGCCAGCCGATACGTCGTATAGGCATGAACATTCCGATTTCGCGGCGCTCGGTGGAATCGCGCGGGGGCCGGTGAGGGGTGACGGACCCGCATAGACTCGGTGCCTCGCGATGCCCAGCGACGAGCCGATCCGACTGCCATGACCGCCCCCGACGAGAGCCGCGGCAACGACGCCGCGTCCACGAGCGCGCGCGCGCCGCGCGACGTGCGCATGCGCGGATTCAGCCGCCGCGCCGAGGTGGCCGACGTCTGGCAGTGGATCGATCGCCACGCTGCACCGCTGCCCGCGCAGCCCGTCGACATCGACGAAGCGCACGGTCGCGTCCTCGCTCGCGTCGTCGTCGCCGGCGTCGACGTTCCGGCGTTCGACCGCTCGGCGATGGACGGCTACGCGGTGCGCGGCGACGAGACGATCGGCGCCGGCGACTACAACCCGCTCGCGTTTCGCGTCATCGGCCGCGCGCTGCCCGGGCAACCGTTCACGGGAACCGTGCAGACCGGCGAGGCGGTGCGGATCATGACCGGCGCGCCGCTGCCGAGCGGCGCGGACGCGGTCGTCCCCGCCGAATACGTGCGCGAGACGTCCACAGGCATCGAGACGACGATGGCGTTCGGGCCGGGCAAGCACGTCGGCCGCGTCGGCGAGGACATCGCGCGCGGCGCGACCGTGCTCGCGGCAGGACGCAGGCTGCGGCCGCAGGACGCCGGCGTGCTCGCTTCGCTGGGCATCGACCGCGTCGAGGCGATCCGCAGGCCGCGCGTTCGCATCGTCGTCACCGGCAACGAGGTCGTCGCGCCGGGCCGCGCGAAGGGCGCGTACGACATCTACGACGCCAACTCGGCGATGCTGCGCGGCCTCGTCGCGCGCGACGGCGGCGAGCTCGACGCGCACCTGCGCACCGGCGACGACGCGGCGGTGATCCGCGACGCCCTCGCAAGCACCGGCGCCGACGTCGTGCTCGTCTCCGGCGGCTCGAGCGTCGGCACCGAGGACCATGCGCCGCGGCTGCTCGCCGAGGCGGGCGAGCTCGCGATCCACGGCGTCGCGATGCGGCCGTCGAGCCCGGCAGGCTGCGGCCGCATCGGCGAGACGCTCGTCTTCCTGCTGCCCGGCAACCCGGTCTCGTGCCTGTGCGCGTACGACTTCTTCGCCGGCCGCGCGATCCGGATGCTCGGCGGGTTGCCGAAGCACTGGCCGTACCGCGAGCGCACCGCGCGCGTCGCGCGCAAGATCGTGTCGGCGATCGGCCGCGTCGACTACTGCCGAGTGCGCCTGCGCGACGGCGAGGTCGAGCCGCTCGCGCTGAGCGGCGCCTCGGTGCTGTCGTCGACGACGCGCGCCGACGGCTTCGTCGTCGTCGCTGCCGACAGCGAAGGCTGCGCGCCCGGCACCGACGTCACCGTCCACCTCTACGACGCCGCCTGAACGATGGCCGATCCGAGCGCACGCAGCGATCCGCAGACGACCGCGGACGGCCGGCAGACGCAGTTCCTGAGCGTCATCACGCGCGACGAAGCGACCGAGCGCTTTCGCCGCCACCTCACGCTCGCGCCGCTCGGCGACGAGACGGTGGCGCTCGCCGACGGGCTCGGTCGCGTGCTCGGCGGCGACGTCGTCGCCGCGGTCGACGTGCCCGGCTTCGACCGATCGAACGTCGACGGCTTCGCCGTCCAGGCCGCCGACACGTTCGGTGCCGGCGAAGAGGACCGGCGCCGGCTTGCGCTCAACGCCGAGGTCCTCACGCCCGGCGTCGTCGCGCGCGACGTCGTGCGCCCGCGGCACGCGACGGTGATCGCGACCGGCGCGATGCTGCCGCGCGGCGCCGACGCGGTCGTGATGGTCGAGCACACCGAGGTCGTCGCCGGGCACGACGATGTGCGCATCGTCGAGGTCGGTCGCGCCGTGACGGCCGGCGAGAACGTCAGCTACGCCGGCACCGACATTGCCCGCGGCGAGACCGTGCTGCGCGCCGGGCAGGTGCTGACGTCGCGCGAGATCGGCGTGCTCGCCGCGCTCGGCGTCGCCGCCGTGCGCGTCTTTCGCCGCCCGCGCGTCGCGATCCTCTCGACCGGCGACGAGATCGTCGCGCCCGGGTCGCCGCTACCGCTCGGTGCGATCTACGACTCGAACGCCGCGATCCTCGCTGCGGCGGTCGCCGAGCTCGGCGGCGAGCCGGTGCAGCTCGGCGTCGTCCGCGACGACGAAGGCGCGCTGAGCGCAGCGCTCGAGCGCGCGCTCGTGCACGACGTCGTGCTGCTTTCGGGCGGCACCTCGAAGGGCGCGGGCGATCTTTCGTACCGCGTCGCGAGCCGGCTCGGCGATCCGGGGATCGTCGCCCATGGCGTCGCGCTCAAGCCCGGCAAACCGATCTGCCTCGCCGTCAGCCACGGCAAGCCGGTCGTGATCCTGCCCGGTTTTCCGACCTCGGCGATCTTCACGTTCCACGAGTTCGTCGCGCCGGTGATCCGCGCGTTCGCGGGGCTGCCCCCCGAGCGCCGCGAGACGGTGACCGCGACGCTGCCGATGCGCGTCAACTCGGAGCGCGGCCGCACCGAGTACCTGCTCGTCGGCCTGGTCGAGAGCGGCGGCACGCTGAGCGCGTACCCGATGGGCAAGGGCTCGGGCTCGGTGACGACGTTCAGCGGCGCCGACGGCTTCATCACGATCGACCAGCACACCGAGATCGTCGACGCCGGCGCGAAAGTCGACGTGCAGCTGCTCGCGCACGGCCTCGAGCCCGCCGATCTCGTGATCATCGGCAGCCACTGCGTCGGCCTCGACGCGATCGTCGGACGGCTGATCGGCGAGGGCGTTCGCCCGAAGGTGCTCTACGTCGGCAGCCTGGGCGGCGCGAAGGCAGCGCAGCGCGGCGAATGCGACGTCGCGAGCGTGCACCTGATGGATCCGGCGACGGGCGCGTACAACCGGCACCTCCTCGGCGACGCGCTGACGCTCGTGCCCGGCTATCGGCGCATGCAGGGCATCGTCTTTCGTGCCGACGACGCGCGCTTCGCCGGCAGGAACGCGCACGACGCGATCGCGGCCGCGCTCGCCGATCGCGAGTGCACGATGGTCAACCGCAACGCCGGCAGCGGCACGCGCGTGCTGATCGACCAGTTGCTCGGCACGCGGCGTCCGCCGGGGCACGGGGTGCAGACCAAGTCGCACAACGCGGTCGCCGCCGCCGTGCACCAGGGCCGCGCGGACTGGGGAGTCGCGATCGACACCGTCGCGCGCCAGTACGGTCTCGGCTTCATCGCGCTGCAGGAGGAGCACTACGACTTCGTCGTCCCGACCGCGAAGCTCGCGCGGCCGGCGGTGCAGGCGTTTCGTGCGCTGCTCTCGCGCCGCGACGTCCGGGACGAGCTGCAGCGGCTCGGATTTCGCCTGTAGCGCCCGCGGGCGCTGCGGCCTACTTGCCCTGGTTTCCGTACGTCGCGGTGAGGTAGTCGACGATCTCCGGAATGTCGGCGTCGTTCAGCGGCGCGTTGAAGACGGCCTTCATGCGCTTGGTCATCGCGTCCCAGTACGGCCGGCCCGCGTTCGGCGGCTGGTAGAGCATGTACTCGGCCGAATGGCAGGCGACGCAGTTGGCCTGCGCCTTCGCGTAGCCCGGCAGCGAGCTCGGGACGAGCTGCGCGCCGTCGGGCGGCAGCACGATCGTCTTCGGCGCCGCGGCGACGGCGGCGACGCAGCCGGCGAGCACGGCCGCGGCACAGAGACGGAGGGAATACGACATGGCGATGGCTCCCGGACGGCGATTCAGACTGCGGTGACCTTGACCGACTCGATGACGTTGCGCATGTAGCCCGCCGGCTGCCAGACGGCGGTCGTCGGCTGGCTTTCGCCGCCGCGGCTCCACGCGCACGACTGCACGTCGTACGTGCGGCCGCTCTGGGGAGTGAAGGCGAACGTGAACTCGCGGAACGAATAGCGGCTGAGCTCCGGCCCGAGCGTCGCCTGCAGCCAGTTGGCGCCGCCGTCGACCGAGACGCCGACCTCGCGGATGCCCTTGCCGCCGTCGAACGCGATGCCGCGCACGAGCGTCGGCCGCCCGGCCGGGATGCGCTGGCCGTTGCTGAGCGAGGTGACGAACGAGCGCACCGTGAAGCGGCCGATCGGCCGCGTCGCCGCCGGCGCGGTGCCCGGAGCGACGCACGCGCAGTCGTTGTCGGGAACGCGGTACGCCGGGCGCATCCAGAAGCCCTCGAACGCGTGGTCGACGATCTCGACGTTCGAGAGGTGCTTGACCCAGTACGTGCCGTAGTAGCCGGGCACCACGAGCTTGACCGGATAGCCGTTCAGCATCGGGATGTCGGCGCCGTTCATCTGCCACGCGATGAGGACGTCGGGGTCCATCGCCTGCGCGACGTCGAGCGCCTTGACGAAGTCGCCGCCGCCGAAGACGCCGTTGTCGAGGCCGTCGAACGTGACCTGGCGCGCCGTGTTCTTCGGCTCGGCGCGCGCGAGCACGTCCTTCAGCGGCACCCCGGTCCAGCGCGCGTTGCCCATCGCGCCGTTGCCGAGCTGGCCCCCGGTGACGCGCGGATTGAAGAGCGCGCGGCTGTTGCCCGAGCACTGGTTGACGGCGACGATCTCGACCGGCTTGAACTGCGACTTCAGCTCGGCGAGCGTGAGCTGGAAGGGCTTGCCGGCGGCGTTGCCGCCGAACTTGATGACGTAGGTGTCGGGATCGATCGAGGTCGGGATCGCGGCGTTGTGATAGCGGACGAAGAACGCGTCGTTGGGCGTGATCAGGCCGTCGTTGAAGACCTCGAACGGCGTCTCGAGCTGCGGCGGCCGCGAGGTCAGCACGATCATCGGCCGCTTCTCGGGAAAGGCGACGAGCTTGCGGCCGCCGTTCGCGAACGGCTGCTCGAAGGTCGCGGCCTGCTGCGCCTGCGCGCTCCGCGCGAAGGCTCCCAGGCCCGCCGTGGCGGCCGTGCCGAGGCCGGCGGCGAGCAGTCGGCGACGAAGCGCATCGTGACGGCTGAATGACATCGGATCTCCTGTGCGTGTGCGAACGAGGGTGTACCCGATTGTGCGCGACGAACGGATCGGGTCTTTCGCGAACTCGGCGCGGCGCCGAGCGGCAAATGTCGCGGCGCGACGACGTGCGCGACGAGCGCGAGCGCGCCGAGCGCGTCGAGCGCGAGCGCACCGGGCGCGGCACCGCCGCACCTACACTTGCGGCTGCCTCGCGAACACCATCGCGCCTGCCGCTGCCCGCCGTCACGATCGGCGCGCGTCGCTCAAGCGCGCCATCCGTGGACGACGCTGATGTTTC
>JASLGD010000307.1 GCA_030150305.1 Caldimonas sp.
CACCTGCACACCGTCAGCGACGACGGGCAGCTTGACCAGGTTCATCGCAGGCGATCCGATGAATCCGGCGACGAACTCGTTGACCGGCTTGTCGTAGAGCTCCGACGGTGAGGCGAACTGCTGCAGTTTGCCGTTGCGCAGCACCGCAACCCGGTCCCCCATCGTCATCGCCTCCACCTGATCGTGGGTGACGAACACGGTCGTCTTGCCGGTTCGCTCCTGAAGCCTCGTGATCTCTCCTCGGGTTTGGGCGCGAAGCTTTGCGTCGAGGTTGGATAGCGGCTCGTCCATCAGGAATACCTGCGGATCGCGGACCAGGGCCCTGCCGAGAGCGACGCGCTGGCGCTGGCCCCCGGAAAGCTGCGCCGGCTTGCGGTTCAGCAGGCTTCCGAGCTCGAGGATCTCTGCAGCATCGGCGACACGCCGCTTGATCTCCTCCTTCGGCACCTTCTGCATCCGAAGTCCGAAGGCGAGGTTCTTGAACACCGACATCTGGGGGTAGAGGGCATAGTCCTGGAACACCATCGCGATGTCGCGCTGCTGCGGGGAGAGGGTGTCCACGATCCGGTCGCCGATCCGCACATGCCCGGAGGTGAGCGACTCAAGGCCGGCCAAGATCCGGAGTGCCGTTGTCTTTCCCGACCCGGACGGCCCGAGCAGGACCAGGAACTCCCCGTCGTGGATCTCCAACGAGAAGTCGGCCAGTGCAACCGTTTCGCCGAACTCCTTCTTCACGTGTTCGAAGGTCACCTGCGCCATGACACTTATCCTTTCAAAGCCCCCGACAACATCCCACGAATGAAGTTGCGCTGGAAGAACACGTACACGAGCAGCACCGGACCGGCAACGATCAGCGCGGCCGCGCTTTCCAGAGTGACGTCCGTCGTGTATTGACCAGAGAAGCTCGCGAGGGCGAGCGTCGCCGTCTGTCGCTGGGATCCGGCGAACATGACGAGCGGTAACAAGAACTCGTTCCACGACCAGATGAAGAACAACACCATCATCGTGAGCACTGCAGGCCTCGCAAAGGGAACGAGAACCCGCCAGAGCGTGCTCCAGCTCGACGCGCCGTCGATCCGCGCCGCCTCGAGCAACGAACGGGGAACCGACCGGAAGAACGCCCGCATCCAGAACGTCCCGAAGGCGAGGTAGACGCCTGCCTCTGGGAGTATCAACGACCAGTACGTCCCTGCCAGCGAAACGCTCCGGAGGTCGTAGTACAACGGAATGATGATCGCCTCATACGGCATGATCAGTCCCGCCAGGAACAGGTAGAAGAGCAGGTTGCCGCCGCGCATGCGCATGGTCCCGAAGGCGTAACCCGCCAAGATCGACACAACGGTCGAGATGGCCACTGCCCCCACGGCGACAATCGCGCTGGTGGTCAGTGCTCCGGACAGCTGCGCCGCCTGCCAGGCCTGCGAGAAGTTGCCGAACGATAGGTGCTGAGGGATCGGAAGAACGCCGCTCGTCGTCTGATTCCCGGGCTGGATGGCGACGAGGGTGATCCCCACAAGGGGATACAGCGCGATCACCGCGAACACGCCGAGAAGGGCGTAGTTGATCGTCTTCTCGGCGCGCGGCCTCATGAGCCGCGCTCCCCGATCCGAAGTATCGTCACCGCGATTGCAAAGATCAGCAGCGCCAGGACAACGCTGATGGCGGCCGCCGCGCCAACTTCGTTGTACTGAAAGGCGTTGTTGTAGATCTCGAGCGACGGGACGGTGGTGGCAGTCCCGGGACCGCCCTGGGTGGTGACATAGATCACGTCGAATGTCCGCAGCGCCGAGATCATCGTGAGCACGAGGACGACCAGAACCTCGTTGCGAAGACCGGGCAGCGTTACAGCGAAGAACTCGTGGAGTGGCCCGGCGCCATCGACACGCGCTGCGTCATACAGGCTTGTGGGGATCTTCTGAACACCGGCGATGAACAGGACCATGGCGAAGCCGTATGTCACCCACGTTCCAACCAGGCCCACCGCCCGGAGCGCCCAGCCGAAATCCCCAAGCCACGCTCGCGCGACGGAGCCGAGCCCGACTGCCCTCAGGAAGGCGTTGAGGGGCCCCGACGGGTCATAGATCCATCGCCAGGCGACGCCGACGACGACCAGCGGCAGCACCTGAGGTACGAACAGGAGCGTCCTGAAGACGGTCAGCCCGCGCGAGCGAACGGTTGCCAGGGTGGAAGCGAGCAACAGCCCGAGAATGAGCGGGAGGATCGAAATGAAGATGACCAGCTCGGCGGAATGCGCAAAGGCCGACCGCAGCTCGGGGTCCGACACGAGGTTCCGGTAGTTGGCCAGCCCAACCCATTTCGCGGGAGTGAGGCCATTCCAATTGGTGAAGGACAGGTACACCGCATGGCCCAGCGGAGCGATCACGAAGGCGAGATACAGCGCCAGCGCCGGCAGGATGTACAGATAACCGGTTCTCGGCTCTCCTGGAGCCGCTGGTCTCCTGCGCGCGCGCCTCTTTCTCGCGCCACTGGGCACCTCGTCGCGCCCCGCCGGGGCGCTGGGCGCTATGACAGCACCCAGCGACTCGACGACTGATGGCGCGTCTGCCTGTCCTGGTTGAGCAGTGTCCACAGACGACCTTCGACTTGTCACCGCTCATCCAGACGCTCAGGCCGCTCCGGAATGCCGGAACTTGGAGTAGTCCCCCTCGATCGCGTTGATCGCCTGTTGCGGGCTGATCTGGTTACCGGTCATCTCCTGAACCGTCTGGCCGATGAAGTTCGTTCCATCGAGCGTCGACAGATCGATGTAGTTGACCGACCCGTTGTCCTTCAGAACGTCCTTCCATGCCGTGATCCAGGCCGCGGCCGACGAGTTGGGCTTCACATATTTGTGCCAGTTCGACGGCAGGTAGATCGGAATCTGACCGTGCGCCAGGAAGTAGTCCGCTGCCGTCTTGCTGCAGGTGATGAAGTTCAGGTATGCGGCTGCCTGAGCCTTGTGCGCCGAGTGCGCGGCGATCACGTACGGGTTACCCCCTGCGTTGACGGCAATGGGCGACCGTCCTGCCTTGGCCGGTGGCATCAGCATGACGCCCGCGTTCTTGCCCATCGAGGACGTGATCTGGGAGTTCACCCACGGCCCCGAGACGAGGAAAACGCCC
>JASLGD010000314.1 GCA_030150305.1 Caldimonas sp.
CTGTTCGGTGCGGTCGGTGACTGGAAATACGACGCGCTAGACCGTCCTCTGCGGCCCGAGCAGGCGATCCTCGGCCTGCGGCGCGAGCTTGGTCTGTTCGCCAACCTGCGTCCGGCGATCCTCTATCCCGAGCTCGCCGACGCGTCGTCGCTGAAGCCGGAGGTCGTCGCGGGTCTCGACATCCTGATCGTCCGCGAGCTGACCGGCGACATCTACTTCGGCCAGCCGCGCGGCCGTCGCCCGTCGCCCGACGGGGCGTTCGCCGGCGCCGACGAGGCGTTCGACACGATGCGCTACACGCGGCCCGAGATCGAGCGGATCGCGCGCGTCGCGTTCGACGCCGCACGGCGGCGCAGCAAGCGCGTGACCAGCGTCGACAAGGCGAACGTCCTCGAGACATTCCAGTTCTGGAAGGACGTCGTCACCGAGGTGCACCGCGACTATCCCGACGTCGCGCTCGAGCACATGTACGTCGACAACGCGGCGATGCAGCTCGTGCGCGCGCCGAAGGCGTTCGACGTCGTCGTCACCGGCAACATGTTCGGCGACATCCTGTCGGACGAGGCGGCGATGCTGACTGGATCGATCGGCATGCTGCCCTCGGCGTCGCTCGACGGCAGCGGCAAGGGCCTGTACGAGCCGAGCCACGGCAGCGCGCCCGACATCGCAGGCAAGGATGTCGCGAACCCGCTGGCTACAATCTTGTCCGTCGCCATGATGCTTCGCTATTCCCTTCAGCAGCCGGAAGCCGCCGCGCGCGTCGAGCGCGCGGTCCAGGACGTCCTCACGTCCGGGCTGAGGACTGCCGATATCTGGTCGGAAGGCACGACCAAGGTCGGGACGCGAGCGATGGGCGACGCGGTGGTGGCCGCGCTCGCGGGCAAACCGATCACCACCCAGCACTAGCGCCCGCCCGTTCGTCTCGCCGTGCCCGGCCGAGGCGCCGGGTCGGAAGAATTCGAGACCACTGGAAGGACGGGACGACAGATGGAACGCACGGGATTGGTCGGCTGGCGCGGCATGGTGGGCTCCGTGCTGCTCGAGCGCATGGCGGCCGAGGGGGATTTCGAGCTCATCGAGCCGGTCTTCTTCAGCACCAGCGACAAGGGCGGCCAGGCGCCGGCGCACGCGAAGAACGAGACCAGGCTGCTCGACGCCTACGACATCGAGGCGCTCAAGCGCTGCGAGATCGTCATCACCGCGCAGGGCGGCGAGTACACCAAGGAGGTCTACCCGAAGCTGCGCGCCGCCGGCTGGAACGGCTACTGGATCGACGCCGCCAAGACGCTGCGCATGCAGGACGACGCCGTGATCGTCCTCGATCCGGTGAACCTGCCGGTGATCGAGAAGGCGCTCGACCGCGGCATCCGCAACTACATCGGCGGCAACTGCACGGTCAGCTGCATGCTGATGGGCGTCGGCGCGCTCTTCAAGGCCGATCTCGTCGAGTGGATGACGTGCACGACGTACCAGGCCGCGTCCGGCGGCGGCGCCCAGCACATGCGCGAGCTGCTGACGCAGTACGGCGCGCTTTACGCAGAGGTCCGCGAGCTCCTCGCCGATCCGAAGTCGGCGATCCTCGAGATCGACCGCCGCGTCGTCGAGCGCCAGCGCGCGATGGGCCCCTCCGAGACCGAGCATTTCGGCGTCCCCCTCGGCGGCAGCCTGATCCCGTGGATCGACGTCGACCGCGGCGACGGCACCAGCCTCGAGGAGTGGAAGGGCGGCGCCGAGACCAACAAGATCCTCGGCCGCGGCCCCGGTGGCGAGGCACCGGTTCCGATCGATTCGATCTGCGTCCGGGTCGGCGCAATGCGCTGTCACAGTCAATCTCTCACGATCAAGCTGAAGTCCGACGTGCCACTGGCCGATATCGAGGCCATGATCGCGGCCGACAACCCATGGGTCCATGTCGTTCCCAACACGCGCACCGCCAGCACGCAAGAGCTGACGCCGGTCGCCGTGACCGGAACGATGCGGATTCCGGTCGGACGTCTTCGCAAGCTTGCGATGGGAGAACGGTACCTCGGCGCGTTCACGATCGGCGACCAGCTGCTCTGGGGCGCGGCCGAGCCGCTCCGGCGGATGCTGCGCATCCTGCTCGAGCGCTGAGACGGGATCGCGGGTGTGGCTCTACGTTGTCAGCTTGCAACAACTGCGTGCAGAAGACTCGGAAGGCGGCTCTGCGAGAACGTCAGCCATTGCATGAGCTTGTCACCGTATCTTCCTGATGCTATGGTCATTTCCGTCTTTTCCCAGCTGCTGCTTTGAAGCTGCATCGACCATCGAGAAGGCGGTTGGATCGAGATGAGCAGGTCGGGCTTGGGTGCCCGTGTCCAGTCAGCGGTTTGCTGACGAGTTCGCTTCGCTCCTGCGGACCCAGCGATGGGTCCGCTTCGTCGTTTCGGGAGACGCCTTGAAAAGAAAACTGAACTCGCCTGGGCGCTTCGCTCTGACCAGCATCGCCGCTGCGCTCTGCCTCGCGTCTCCGCTCGCTTCGGCGCTCGGCCTCGGCCGCCTCAACGTCCAGTCCGCCCTCGGCGAGGTCCTCCACGCCGAGATCGAGGTGACGAGCCTCACGCCGGAAGAGCAGGCCAGCCTGCGCATCCGCGTCGCGCCGCCCGAGGCCTACCGTGCGGCCAACGTCGACTACAACCCGGTCCTGCCGAGCACCCGCGCGACGTTCGAGAAGCGGCCGGACGGGCGCCTGTTCGTGCGGCTCGTGAGCGATCGCGGGGTCCAGGAGCCGTTCGTCGACGTCATCCTCGAGATCTCCTGGGCGACCGGTCGTCTCGTCCGCGAATACACGCTCCTCTTCGATCCGCCGGCGTCGATCCGCGCCGGCGCGCAGCCCACGCCCGGCGCGACGACCGCGCCGGTGATGTCGGCGGCGCCTCCGGCGCCGACGCCGTTGCCGCCGCAGACGACTGCGATGACCAAGGCCGAGCAGCGCGAAGCCGCGCGTGCCGAGGCGAAGGCTCGCCGCGACGCGCAGCGCGCCGCGGCCGCCGAGGCCCGTGCGAATCGGGAGGAAGCCGCTCCGGCCGCCCCGCGCAACACCGCGACGACCGCCGCGACCGACACCGCGGGCAGCGGCGCTTCGGAAGACGAGATCAAGGTGCGCTCCGGCGACACGTTGTCGAAGATCGCCGCGCGCGTGCCGAAGTCAGGGGTGTCGCTCGACCAGATGCTCGTCGCGCTGTTTCGCGCCAACCCGAGCGCGTTCAGCGGCAACAACATGAATCGGCTGCGCGCCGGCGTCGTTCTGTCGGTGCCTTCGGCCGAAACCGCGCAGGCGATCGAGCCTGCGGACGCACGCAAGACCATCGTCGCGCAGAGCGCCGACTTCGGCGCCTATCGCCAGCGTCTCGCCGAGGCCACCCTCGGGACCACGCCGGACGCGGAACCGAACAAGCGCCGCAGCGGCGGAAAGGTGCAAGCCGCGGTCGAAGACAAGAAGCTCGCCGCCAACACGAGCCCCGACACGCTCAAGCTGAGCAAGGGCGGCGCGATGGCGCCGTCGGCCGCGGGCAGTGCCGAGGACCGCCTCGCCGGCGAGCGTCAGCGTCAGGCCGAGGCCGCGCGCGTCGCCGAGCTCAACCGCAACCTGACCGAGCTGAAGCGCGTCGCGGGCGGAGCCTCGCAGGCCGCGCCGCCGCCGCCGAAGGCGACAGCGACGTCGCCTGGCACTGCAGCGACCGTCGCGGCACGCGCGGGGTCGGCGCCGGTCGCGGTCCAGACTCCGATCGCGACCCCGACGGTTCCGCCGCTCACCGCGCCGCCGGTCGCGGCGACGACGCCTGCGCCGACGACGCCCGCGACGACGAGCACGACCACCACGACAGCCTCGACGACGACGCCGTCGTCGGTCGCACCGACGGTCGCCGGCACGTCGCCCGCCGCGGCCGCATCGGCTGCGCTGCCGTCGACGACGATGGCTGCCACGTCGACGCCGCTCGGCACCGCGTCTGCCGCGGGAGCAGCGCCCGTGGTGGTCGCCGGCGCGAGCGGCGCGGGGGCGACCCCGGCAGCCAAGCCGGCGACCGCCAAGCCGCGCCCCGTGACCAAGCCGGCGCCCGAGCCGAGCTTCATCGACTCGATCACCAGCGGCAACCCGATCTACCTCGGCGTCGCCGCGCTCGTCGTCCTGCTCGGCGGCTACGGGGCGTATCGCTACACCCAACGCTCGAAGAAGGACAGCGGCGAGACGTCGTTCCTCGAGAGCCGGCTGCAGCCGGACTCGTTCTTCGGCGCGAGCGGCGGTCAGCGCATCGACACGCGCGATGCCGGCGGCAGCTCGTCGTCGATGACGTACTCGCTCTCGCAGCTCGATGCGATCGGCGACGTCGATCCGGTCGCCGAGGCCGACGTCTACCTCGCTTACGGGCGCGACCTGCAGGCCGAGGAGATCCTGAAGGAGGCGATGCGCAGCAACCCCGAGCGCCTCGCGATCCGCACCAAGCTGCTCGAGGTCTATGCCAAGCGGCGCGACATCAAGGGCTTCGAGCTGCTCGCGACGCAGCTGTTCGCGCTGACGCGCGGCGAGGGCGACGACTGGGCGAAGGCGCAGGAGCTCGGCGCGCAGATCGATCCCGAGAACCCGCTCTACCATGCCGGCGGAATGCCGGGCCGTACCGCCGAAGGCAGCGAGGTCGCCGAGTCGCTCGGCGCAAGCACGCTGCCGCAATCGGTGATGCCGGTCACCGCGCCGTCGTCGCAGTTCGGCTCGACGATCGGCAACACGACGGCGCGCGACAGCGCGTTCGACAACATCGACCTCGACCTCGACAACCCCGACATCGGCGTGCCGTCGCGGCCGGCGCAGCTCGACACGACCGAGGCGATCCCGCCGCGGCCCGTCGCTGCGGCCGCTGCCGAGCCGCCGTCGTACAACTCGACGCTGAAGATGCCGCTCGTCGCGAACGAGCCGGGCGTGCATGCGGCAGCCGATCGTCGCGACGAGCCGCTGCCGTTCGATCTCTCGGGCATCTCGCTCGACCTCGACCCTTCCGAGGCCGCCGACGTCCACGACACGAGCCCGGGCGGCCTCGACGAGAGCGGCGATCCGCTGTCGCGCAAGCTCGAGCTCGCCGAGGAATTCCAGCGCATCGGCGACAAGGACGGTGCGCGCGACCTCCTGCGCGAGGTGCTCGCCACCGCGAGCGGCGCGACGAAGACGAAGGCGCAGGGCATGCTGGACCGCATCACCTGATGCCCGCTGGGCGCGTGCGGCCCGGTCGCGCCGGGCGGCGCGCCCGCTTCGCGTGAGAGTCGCTCTCGGCGTCGCGTACCGCGGCAGCGGCTACTCCGGCTGGCAGAGCCAGCCGAGCGGCCGCACCGTGCAGGATCGTCTCGAGGCGGCGCTCGCCGCGTTCGCCGACGCACCGGTCGCGACGACGTGCGCCGGCCGCACCGACGCCGGCGTCCACGCGATCAACCAGGTCGTCCATTTCGACACCGACGTCGTGCGGACGCTCGACGGCTGGACGCGCGGCACCAATCGCTATCTGCCGGGCGACATCGCGGTGCAGTGGAGCCGCTTCGTCGACGAGCGGTTCCATTCGCGCGCCAGCGCTCGCGGTCGCCGCTACGCGTATCTCCTGCTCGAATCGCCGGTTCGTCCGGCGATCGAGGACGGGCTCGCCGGATGGACGTTTCGCAGCCTCGACGGCGACGCGATGCGGCGCGGCGCCGCCGCGCTCGTCGGCAGGCACGACTTCAGCGCGTTTCGTGCCGCCGAATGCCAGGCGAAGTCGCCGGTGAAGACGCTGCGCTCGCTCGCCGTCGAACGGCGCGGTGCGTACTGGCGGTTCGACTTCGACGCCGACGCGTTCCTGCACCACATGGTGCGCAACATCGTCGGATCGCTCGTTGCGCTCGGCAGCGGCGCACGCAGCGTCGCCTGGCTCGCAGACGTGCTCGCCTCGCGCGACCGCTCGCTCGCGGCGCCGACGTTCGCTGCCGACGGCCTCTATTTCCTGGGGCCGTACTACGATGCCGCCCATGCCATTCCGGAACGAACGCCTGCGCTCGACTGGCTGCCCTGAGCGCGTGCGCGCGCGATGAGCCAGCGCACGCGCATCAAGATCTGCGGCGTCGGGCGCGAGGCCGACATCGACGCGGCGGTCGAGGCCGGCGCCGATGCGGTCGGCTTGGTCTTCCATCCGCCGAGCCCGCGCTGCCTGACCGTCGAGCGCGCCGCCGCGCTCGCGGGCGCGCTGCCGCCGTTCGTGACGCCGGTCGGGCTCTTCGTCAACGCGAGCCCGGACGACATCGACGCCGTGCTCGACGCCATTCCGGCGCTCGTGCTGCAGTTCCATGGCGACGAG
>JASLGD010000366.1 GCA_030150305.1 Caldimonas sp.
GTCGAAGCTGACGCCGCGCACCGCCTCGATCCGCTGCACGACGCCGCGTTCGCGGCCGAGACGGAACGCGACGCGCAGGTCGTGGATCGAGAGGAGGGCGCTCATCGAGGTCCTTCGCTGCGCTCAGGATTGGGAGGGCTCATTCGAGCCCTCGCAACTTGGGATCGAGCGCGTCGCGCAGCGCGTCGGTCATGAGCGAGAACGCCGTGACGAAGACGGCCATCATCACCGTCGCGGCGGCGAGCTGCCACCAGTGGCCGAGGATCAGGTCGCTTTGCGACTCGGCGAGCATCGTCCCCCACGAGACCTGGTCGACGCGAACGCCGAGGCCCAGGTACGAGAGGATGACCTCCGACTTGATGAAGCCGACGACGTAGATCGAGAGCTGCACGAGGACGACGTGGCCGACGTTGGGCAGGATGTGGCGGAACATCCGCGACACGTTGCCGGCGCCGATCGCCTCGGCCGAGCGCACGTAGTCGCGGACGACGTGCTTGATGAACTCGGCGCGCACGATCCGGTAGATGCCCGGCCAGCCGGCGAGGCCGAGGATGAGGACGACCGAGCCGATGCCGCGGCCGAACACCGCGGCGAACGCGAAGATGAGCAGGATGCCCGGAATCGCGGTGAAGACGTTGTAGAGCCACTCGAGGAAGTCGCCGACCTTGCCGCCGAAGAAGCCGGCGAGCGCGCCCAGCAGCGTGCCGATCGCGGTCGCGAGCAGTGCGGCGGAAACGCCGACGAGGATCGAGACCTGCGCGCCCTTGATCGCCTTGGCGAAGACGTCGCGACCGAGCCGGTCGGCGCCGAACGGCAGCGTTTCGGCCTTCGCCGCGGCCTTCGTCTGGTACTTCTTCGCCGCCTCGTCCCATTCCTTGTAACGCGGCGCCAGCGGGTCGACCGCCGAGATGTCGACGTTCGGCCCGCTCGGCGCGGCGACGGTGACCGACTCGGTCGGCGGCGCCGGGCCGAGGAACGTCGGCGGCGCGTCGGGGACCGCGCGCTCGACCTGCCAGTCGCTCGCGACGAGGCCGAGCCCGGCGGCGATGACGACGAGCAGGAAGACGACGACGACCGCGAGCGAGACCAGGCCGACGCGATCGCTGCGGAAGCGCCGCGCAGCCGCCGCCCAGACGCTGCCTGTGCCGGTGCTCGCCGGCGCGGCGACCGCGGGCGATCCGAGGACGGCGCTCACTTCAGCACCACGCGCGGATCGACCAGCGTGTAGAGGACGTCCGTCATCAGGTTGACAACCATCGTGATGACGGCGAGATAGATCGCGAACGCCTGGATCACCGGATAGTCGCTGCGGTTGACCGCCAGCAGCAGCTCGCGGCCGAGGCCGGGGATCGAGAAGAAGACCTCGATCAGGAAAGAGCCGACGAAGATCCCGGGCAGCGCGACGGCGACGTTGGTGAGGATCGGGATCATCGCGTTGCGCAGCACGTGCTTGAGCAGGATCGTCGTCTCGGTCAGGCCCTTTGCGCGCGCGGTGCGGACGTAGTCGTGGCCGATCTCGTCGAGGAAGAACGTGCGATAGAGCCGCGTCGTCGGCGCCAGCGAGACGAAGACGGCGAGCATCACCGGCAGCGGCACGTACTGGCGCAGGTTCGTCGCGACGCTGTCGCTCCAGCCCTGCACCGGAAACAGGCCGAGCTGGAACGCGAACACGTACTGGCCGACGATGATGTAGACGAGGAACGAGATCGAGAGCGCGACCGTCGTCAGCACCATGATCGAGCGGTCGGTGAGCGAGCCGCGCACGTACGCGACGCCGAGCGCGAATGGAATCGACAGCAGCGTGTCGAGGATGAGGATCGGGATCATCACCGTCAGCGTCGCCGGCAGCCGCGTCGCGAACAGGTGTGCGACCGACTCGTTGGTCGCCCAGCTGCGGCCCCAGTCGAAGGTGACGATCTGCTTGAGAAAGATGCCGAATTGCGTCCAGATCGGCTCGTTGAGGCCGAGTTGCTGGCGGATCGCCTCGATCTGCGCCTGCGTCGCGTTGAGTCCGCCGAGGATCTCGGCGGGATCGCCGCCGAAGCCCTTGAAGAGGAGGAAGACGAGGAGGATGACACCGAACAGCGTCGGCACCATCTGCCAGATGCGTCGGATCAGGTAGGCGGTCATCGGCGGGCAGCGCTCCTCGTCGTTCGTTCGTCGCCGGCAGCTGCCATCGACCGCTCGAGCGGCGAGCGCGAGTCTAGGGCCTCGGCGGGATGCGGCAGCACCAGGTTTGTCCGGCCGGCTGCGGGGCCCTCGACGCCGCCTCTACACTCGACTGCGCTCCGAACCGCCCTGTGGCCGCCGTACATCCCCTGACGCCCGCCGTTGCGCGCCGACCGCGCCTGGCGCGACCTGCGGCGCGCGCGCTCCTCGCGCTCCTTGCTCTCGTGGCGGTCGCCATTCCCGGCGCGGGCGCGCCGACGGAGCCGCCCGCGCACGCCATCAAGGTGCTCCGCTACGCACTGCGCGTCGCCGAGACCGGCTTCGATCCGGCGCAGATCTCCGACCTGTACTCGAGCACGATGGCGGCGAACATGTTCGACGCGCTCTACGAGTACGCGTTCCTGGCGCGGCCGGTGCGGCTGCGGCCGAACACCGCGGCGGCGATGCCCGAGGCGTCGCCCGACTTCACGACGTTCACGGTCCGCATCCGGCCCGGCATCTACTTCAGCGACGATCCGGCGTTCGAGGGCAAGAAGCGCGAGCTCACCGCCGCGGACTACGTCTACTCGATCAAACGGATCTTCGATCCGCACTGGAAGAGCCCGACCTACCAGACGCTTGCCAACAACCGCATCATCGGCCTCGACGAGTTGCGCCAGGCTTCGCTGCGCGACAAGAAGCCGTTCGATTACGACGCTCCCGTCGCCGGCCTCGTCGCGCTCGACCGCTACACGCTGCGCTTCCAGCTCGCGCAGCCCAACCCGCGTTTCGCCGACGAGCTGAGCGACCCCGCGCGCACCGGCGCCGTCGCGCGCGAGGTCGTCGAGCGCTACGGCGACGCCATCATGGAGCACCCGGTCGGCACCGGTCCGTACCGACTTGCGCAGTGGCGACGCAGCTCGCTCATCGCGTTCGAGAAGAACCCCAACTACCGCGAGGTCCGGTACGACGAGGAGGCGCCGGCCGACGATCCGCTCGCCCAGGCAGCGGTCAAGAAGCTCGCCGGCAAGCGGCTGCCGCTCGTCGACCGCGTCGAGCTCAGCATCATCGAGCAGCCGCAGCCGCGCTGGCTCGCGTTCCTCAACCGCGAGAGCGACGTCATCGAGCAGGTCCCGGAGGACTTCACCTACGTCGCGATCCCCAACAACAAGGTCGCGCCGAACCTCGCGCGGCAGGGCGTTTACGACGTGCGCTACCTGAGGAACGACGCCGCGATGTCGTACTTCGCGATGGAGAACCCGGTCGTCGGCGGCTATACGCCGGAGAAGGTGGCGCTGCGCCGCGCCATCGCGCTCGCCGTCAACGTCGACGAGGAGATCCGCGTCGTCCGCCGCGGCCAGGCGATTGTCGCGCAGGCGCTGATGGGCCCGGGCCTGTACGGTTACGACCCTGCGTTCAAGAGCGAGATGGGCACGTTCGACCGCGCCAAGGCAAACGCGCTGCTCGACCTCTACGGCTACGTCGACCACGACGGCGACGGCTGGCGCGACCAGCCCGACGGCTCGCCGCTCGTCCTCGAGTACGCGACGCAGCCCGACGACCTCAACCGCCAGCTGATCACGCAGTGGAAGAAGAACATGGACGCGATCGGGGTGCGCATCGTCTTCAAGACGGCGCAATGGCCGGAGAACCTGAAGGCGTCGCGCGCCGGCAAGCTGATGATGTGGGGCGTAGCGTGGAGCGGCGGGCCCGACGGCGAGGCCTTCCTTGTCCTCGGCGAGGGACCCGGGAAAGGGCAGTCGAACCATGCGCGCTTCGATCTGCCGGAGTACAACCGGCTCTTCCAGGTCCAGCGCTCGCTGCCCGACGGCCCCGGGCGGCTCGCCGTGATGAAGCGGATGCAAGAGCTCCTCGTCGCCTACATGCCGTACAAGGCGCACGTCCACCGCATCTGGACCGACCTCGCGCATCCGTGGGTGGTCGGCTATGACCGCAACGTTTTCGTGCGCGAGTTCTGGCGCTACGTCGACATCGACCTCACCGAGAAGGCGCGGCGGACGCGCTGAGCCGCGAGCAAGGAGACTGTCATGAGGATCAAGCGACGGACCGTGCTCGCTGGGGCGGCACTTGGCGTCGCTCTGCCCGGCTTGGCAGACGCGGCGCCTGCGCCCGAGGCCCGTGTCCAGTCGGGTCTCAAGGTGCTCCGGTACGCATTCGAAGTCGCCGAGACGAGCTTGGACCCGGTCAAGGTCATCGACTTGTACTCGCGCACCCTGACGCCGCACATCTACGAAGCGCTGTATGCGTATGACCACCTCGCTCGGCCCATCAAGGTCAGGCCATTGACCGCCGAGGGCATGCCCGAGCACTCCGACGATTTCCGCGTCTGGACCGTCCGTGTCAAGCCTGGCATCTACTTCCCGAGCGACCCTGCATTCAAGGGCAAGCGCCGCGAACTCGTCGCACAGGATTACGTCTACAGCCTGAAGAGGTTCGCCGACCCCGCCAACAAGAGCCCGAATTGGTCGGGGATCGAAACCGAGAATTATCTCGGCCTGAATGAGTTGCGCCAACGCGCTCTGACCCAGAGCAAACCGTTCGACTACGACGCCGAGATCGAAGGCGTTCGCGCGGTCGACCGATACACCATTCGCTTTGCCGTGCGCGACCCGCGCCCGCGCTTTGTGATCGGTAGCCTTGCTGGAAGCGACCTGTTCGGAGCCGTCGCGCGCGAGGTGATCGAGTTTTACGGCGACCAGGCCGAGTCCCATCCGGTCGGCACCGGCCCGTTCCGGCTCGCCCAGTGGCGCCGCAGCTCGCTCATCATCCTCGAGCGCAACCCGGAGTTCCGGGAACTGCTCTACGACGCCGAGCCAGCGGCAGACGACGCCGAGGGACAGGCCATTCTCAAGCGCCTCAAAGGCCGGCGACTTCCGATGGTGGACCGTGTCGAGATCTCGATCGTCGAGGAGGAGCAGCCGCGCTGGCTGGCTTTCGTCAACGACGAGGCCGACGTCGCCAATCGAGTCGGCTATCAGTTCGCGACGCAGGCGATGCCGAACGGCAAGGTCGCCCCGAACCTCGCCAAGCGCGGGATCCGCGGTTATGTGGCCGTCGAAGCCGCTGGTTGGCAATACCTCTTCAACATGGACGACCCCGTCGTCGGCGGTTACAGCGCGGCGCAGGTGGCGCTTCGTCGAGCCATTGGCCTGGGCATGGACACCCGCAAGGTCATTGCCTATGCGTACAACGGGCTTGGCACCGTATCGCAGGGTCCGGCAATGCCGAATACCAGCGCCTACGACCCGAAGTTGAAGACCGAATTCAGTGACTTTGACCCGGCGCGCGCCCGTGCGCTCCTCGACCTGTACGGGTTCGCGGACCGGAACGGAGACGGCTGGCGCGAGCGTCCAGACGGGTCCGAGCTGACGCTTCGCGCGAACAGCGAGCCGCAGGCTCGCAATCGCAAGATCGCCGAGGTCTTTGTCAAGAACATGAAGGACCTCGGCATCAAGGCCGAGATCAACGTCGCGCAGTGGCCGGAGAATCTGAAGACGGCGCGTGCGGGCAAGTACCAGATGTGGACAGTCGGCCTTTCGGCCGCGTCGCCCGACGGCTCTGGAGCCTTTGCCCTATTCGACAGCCGCGAGATCGGCGGCCAGAACATGGCACGCGTCCGCCTCAAGCGCTTCGACGAGTTGTACGACAAACTTCAGATGCTCCCCGACGGCCCCGAACGGGCCGCGGCGTTTCTCGAGGCCGAGCGGCTGGCCGTCGCCTATATGCCGTACAAGTTCACGCTCAACCGGGTTTCGATCGACATGGTTCAAAAGCGAGTGATCGGCTACCGTCGACCGCCGTTCTGGCAGGAGTGGTGGCACTACGTCGACATCGACGAAGGCGACCCGCCTGCGGTGGCGCGCGCCTGAGCGAGTGCGCGTGCGCGGCATCGACCGGCGCAGCTTCACGCTCGGCAGCGCCGGGCTGATCGCCTCGGCGGGCTCGCTCGCGGCGGACCCGACGAGCGACGTCGAGCCGGGCTCGAACGTGTTGCGCGTCCTCTTCGAGTCGGCCGAGACCGGGTTCGATCCGGCCCAGGTCAGCGACATCTATTCGAACCGCGTCAACGCGCACATCTTCGAGGCGCTGCTCGGCTACGACCCGCTCGCGATCCCGGTGCGGCTCGTCCCATTGACCGCCGATGCGATGCCGGAGTCGTCGAACGACTACGCCGTGTGGACCGTGCGCGTGCAGCGCGGCATCTTGTTCGCCGAGGATCCCGCGTTCAACGGCAAGCCGCGCGAGCTCGTCGCCGCCGACTACGTGTACGCCTTCAAGCGCATCTACGACCCGCAGTGGAAGAGCCCGGCGTACAGCTCGCTCGCCGAAGACGGAATCCTCGGGCTCGAGGAGATCCGCGCGCGGGCGCTGCGCGACAAGAAGCCGTTCGACTACGACGCCGCCGCCGAGGGCCTGCGTGCGCTCGATCGCTACACGCTGCAGTTCAAGCTCGCCAAGCCGCGGCCGCGGTTTCCCTCGACCCTGGCTTCGACCACGTACGCAGCGGTTGCGCGCGAGGTCGTCGATGCCTACCGCGAGGACCTGATGGCGCACCCGGTCGGCACTGGTCCGTACCGCCTCAAGTCGTGGCGCCGCTCGTCGCGGATCCTGCTCGACAAGAACCCGAGCTACCGCGACCGCCGCTTCGAGAGCGAGCCGGCGGCCGACGATGCCGAGGCGCTGGCGTGGGCGAAGCGCTTCAACGGCAGGAGGCTGCCGCTCAACGACGGCGTCGAGATCGCCGTCGTGCAGGAGAACCAGCCGCGCTGGCTGAGCTTTCTCAACGGTCAGGCCGACTTCGCGCGCGTGCCGCCGGAGTTGTCGCAGATGGCGGCGCCGAACGGCAGGATCGCGCCGAACCTCGCCAAGCAGGGCATCCGGCTGCAGCGCTACCTGAACTGCGACACCGCGCTGTCGTACTTCAACATGGAGGATCCCGTCGTCGGGGGCTACACGCCGGCGAAGGTCGCGCTGCGTCGTGCGGTGCACCTCGCCTACGACATCGACTACGAGATCCGCATCATCCGGCGCGGCCAGGCGATCGCTGCGCAGGCGCCGATGCCGCCCGCGACCTACGGCTACGACCCGACGCTGCGCACCGCGAACAGCAGCTACAGCCTCGCGCGCGCCAATGCGCTGCTCGACGTCTACGGCTACGTGGACAAGAACGGCGACGGCTGGCGCGAGCAGCCGGACGGGTCGCCACTGCTCCTCACGATGTCGAGCGAGCCCGAGCAGATCTACCGCCAGTACGACGAGAACTGGCAGCGCAGCATGGCGGCGGTCGGCGTGCGCATGGTCTTCGACACGGCGCAGTGGGCGGAGCACATGAAGAAGTCGCGTGCCGGCGCGCTGCAGATGTGGTTCCTCGGCAGCACCGCGCAGGATCCTGATGGCCAGGGCTCGCTCGAGTACATGTACAGCGAGTCGATCGGCCAGAGCAACCTGGCGCGCTTCAAGCTGCCCGCGTTCGACGCCATCTACCGCCGCATGCTCGATCTGCCCGACGGGCCCGAGCGCCGCACGCTGTTCCGCAAGGCGAGCGAGCTCGTCGTCGCCTACATGCCGTACCGGATCCACGTCCACCGGATCTACAACGACTTTTCGCGCCCCTGGATCGCCGGCTATCGGCAGCCGTTCTTCCGCAACGCGTCGTGGCACTACGTCGAGGTCGACGGCGCCATGCGCGCCAAGGCGCTCGCCTGAGGACCCGCGATGACGCTGCGCGAGGCGAACATCCTGCGCTACGTGCGCTGGCTGAGCGAGACGCGCGGCCTCGACTTCGATCCGACGACCGTCGAAGGGTACGAGCGCCTGTGGCGC
>JASLGD010000418.1 GCA_030150305.1 Caldimonas sp.
GGGCCTTTCGGCGGAGGAGTTTGCGACGCGACTCCAGTCGGCGATCGAGACCGAGAGTGACCGGCTGATCGTGGGTGCAGTGTCGGCCGGGATCGCCCGCCCGCTCAGCGCCGATTTCCTCGCGCGGTTGGCAGCGGCAAAGCAACGGCTTGGGGCCGGTGGATAGTCACCATACCATAGGTTGACGCCCATTGCGAAGCAGCCCATAGATGTTGCGTCTGGGGCTGAATTTCGGTTGACTTTTCCATCCATTTTGTTCTAGTTTTGTTCCCTTTCGGGAGTCGGGGGAATGCTGGCTATGGCAAATCTTGCGGAGCGTCGGCAGGCGGCTGCACCGCTGCCGCGGCAGGTGAACTGGCGGGGCCGGTCGGGCCGTTTCTATGCGCTCAAACCCGAGCGACTCGAGAGTTTCTGGCTCGCCGATGAGTCGTTGTTCCTCCTCGCCCGCGGGACTCTGCCGGTCTGGGTCGGATCGGCCGCCGACGTGATCAACGACGCGCAGAGCCGCGCGCGTTTCCGCCTGGCGCTCGAAGCGGCTGACCGCGCCTTCGCGGTCGACGTCGACGCCGACGATGTCACCCGCATGACGACGGTCTGGGATCTCGAGGGGGCCGAGCCGGTCAGCGGGCTGAGCGCCGCCTAGGCGCTTTCCACCATCAGGGCTGCGTGGCCATCGAGTGCGGCGACGATCTGCATCAGGGCCTTGTCGCGGATACCCAGCGACAGCAGATGCTGAGCGGTGTTGCGGACATATTCGGTGTTGCGACCAGACTCGCCGGTCGAGCGGGCGACGAGCCGAACCTGTTCGCCCAGATCGAGCCGGCCGGCAAATTGCGGGTGCGCCTCGTTGACGAGATAGGCGAGGGCCTTCACCTGCGTGCCGCCGGCGAGCGTGACGCTGCGCCAGGCTTCGCGATAAACGCCGCGGTCCTGCTCGCGCGCCTGCAGGTAATCGAAGATCTGCGGCCACTCCCGCGCATCGACCTCGAAGGCAACGCCGAGACAGCTGCCGCCGCGGCTCAGTCCGAAGACCAGGCCCGGCCGTTCGGGCGTGCCGCGATGGCGGTGCGAGTAGATCGAAAGCGACCGATGCGCGCCGTGCAGCACGGCCTTTTCCGAGCGCAGGAAGCGGAAGCCGGGGTTCCAGATCAGCGAGCCGTAACCGAAGACCCACGGGTTGGGGCGATGCTCAGTCGTCATGCCGGTCACAATGCGTGCCTTGGAGCCCGATGTGAAGCGCCAGACACCGCGGCGTGACGGGCCGGCGACTCGCCTGTAGAAGTCCGCGCATGAAGCGAATCATCGCCCTCGGCATCGTCATTCTCGTGGTCATCCTCGCCTGGACCGGGGCGTGGTTCTATGGCGCGAGCTTCATTTCGGGCTACCAGCAGCAGCTGGCGCAGGCCGATGGCACCAACACGCCCAAGGTCACCTGCGAGAGCTTCGGGGTAACAGGCTGGCCGTTCGGCTTCGACCTCAACTGCAGCAAGCCCAACATCACCTATGGCGACCTCACGGTTACGGCCGCCAATCTCAAAGGCTCGGCGCAGGTCTACGATCCGTTCCACGTGCTGCTGCTGGCGCAGTCGCCGGTCAACATCGCCGACGCGTTCACGGGCAGCCAGAGCCGGGTGGATTTCACCTCGGCAGAGGCGAGCGCCCGGCTCACCGGCTGGCGCATCGCCCGCATCTCGGTGGTGCTCGACAAGCCGGTTTGGAATGACACGGTGCTCGACGACCGCCTGATCGCCAAGGCCGACCATGCCGAGGCGCATCTGATCGACTTGCCCGATCTCTACGATGCGAAGGCGCATCTGGCCGGCCTCGGCGAATATGTCGAGGTCGACGCGCTCAATGCGCCGGGCGTGCAGATCAATTCGGGCAAGGCGACGTTCGAGGGAGTGCTGGACAAGCTGCCCGACGACGTGCGGACCTATGGCGACGCCGACATCGTCAAGCGCTGGCAGGCGGCGGGCGGCAGCTTCACGCTCAAGGGGCTCAACGGCACAGACGGCGACACGCATTTCGCCGCCACCGGCCAGCTCGCGCTCGATGCGCAAGGGCGATTGAACGGTCAGGTAAAACTCAATTCCAAAGGCGTGGTGGAGCGCTTCGGCGACGCCATCCCGCAGCAATACAAGGGGCTGGTGCTGGGCGCGCAGGCGACGGATGGCTCCTACAGCCAGACGATCAGCGTCGCGGCGGGCCTGGCGTTTGCGGGGCTGGTGCCGATCGGTGTCGTGCCGCCGGCGTTCTAGGCGGTCTTGTCGACGCTGTGTTCGGCGCGCACGTGCTCACGGTGGAGGTGGTCGGCCTCCTGCGTGAAGTCCTGAGCGGTTTCGGTATCGGTCTTGCCGGCGGCGCGGACGTTGTCGGCTTCCTGCTGCGCGACGGCCATGCCGACCATGGCTTCGGCCACCGAATAACGCGCCTGCTCGAGCCCGAGGCGCCGGATGGCGCTATCGGTATCCATCAGGCGGTCTTGTCGACGGCGAGCCCCATACCCTGAGGCGCCGGCGCCTTGTTTGCGCCTGGATCGAGCAGGGTGAGCACCGACTTCTGCATGTCGAGCTGCTTCTTCAGCACGGCGGTCTGCGCCAGCTGGCGCGTGCCAGCGGCCTGCATGTTCACCAGTTGTGCTGCAAGGTCACCCATGCCCCAAGGCTAGGCATACGACGTAAACAGAGTCTTACCGCCGTCGCTACAGTTCAGGACTGAACCGTGCCCTTGTCGCGGGCATGGCGACCGGGCACCCACAGAACGTCATTCTTGCCGAGACCGTTGGCGACCCGCGCCAGAACGAAAAGCAGGTCGCTCAGCCGGTTGAGATAGACGATGACCTCACCGTTGGTGCCGGCCTCATTGTGAACGAGCTCGACGACCTGCCGTTCGGCGCGCCGCACAACGGTGCGGGCGACGTGGAGGTTGGCCGACAGCGGACTGCCGCCGGGCAGCACGAAGCTGTTCAGCGGCTCGAGGCCCTCGTTGTAGAGATCGATCATCTGCTCGAGCCAGGCCGATTGCTGCGGTGTGATGCGCAGCGAGGCCGCGGTGCCGGGAGCATCGACGCCGGGTGTCGCCAGATCGGAGCCGAGGTCGAACAGATCGTTCTGGACGCGGGCGAGAAGGTTGTCGATCTTGGGCATCGAGGTGGTCAGCAGCCGGCACACGCCAAGCGTGGCGTTGGCCTCGTCGACAGTGCCGAAGCAATCGACGCGCAGATCGTATTTGACGCGGCGCGGCCCGCGGACAAGGCCCGTTGTGCCGTCGTCACCGGTCTTGGTGTAGATCTTGTTGAGA
>JASLGD010000449.1 GCA_030150305.1 Caldimonas sp.
GAGTCAACGGGAGATATCCCGGTCGACCGCGCCGCGAAGCAGCGACGAAAGAATGCTGTCCTCGCAGCGTTGCGCACAGCAGAATCGTGGAGACTGACTCTGCACACCCCCGTGCCGACCGAGCAGCGTCGCCTGGTCTGCATGCAGTTCTGGCGACGCGACGCGATGGAGCTCGCCGGGGGCTTGGCAATGGGCTCGAGAACGGGCCGCGAAAGCCGCTCTTGCGAAATGCCGCTGCGTAGACCTTGCACGCGTGGGGCCTCACTTCGGCGATCGAACGCTCGAGCTGGCTCTCGCAACCGGCACGGGCGTGGAAGCGAGCGAACAGGAACAAGTTCCATGAGGCTCGTTGGAGCACTGCGGCCGGGCTCGCCGCGGCGCTTGAGCGCTCCGCCGCGGCACTCGACCCCTTGCGACCAGCGCCGTGCGCGGTTTGTGACTCGAGCAAGCACGGCCGTGATCCGACGGCGTGGTCTTCTCGTACAAGAGCGAGCGACTGCCCAACTTGCATGGACGACCCCGGCTCGAAGACCCCCGTGAGGCGCTCGGGCATGGCGTTCGCCGCCAGCGCCGCCCTCTTCCTCGGCCTCGACTCGGTCTGGCTGGAGGCAACCGCTGATCGCCTGTACCGCCCCGCGCTCGCGCATCTCATGCGCGACGGCTTCGACGCCGTGGCAGCGGCCGCGTTCTACGCGATCTATCTCGCGGGCATGTGGTTCTTCGCCGTTCTCCCCGCTCGAGGCTGGCGCGCCGGGCTCGCGCGCGGCGCCGCCTTCGGGCTGGTCGCGTACGCGACCTACGACCTCACCAATCAGGCGACGTTGCGCGGGTGGCCTTGGCACGTCACGCTCGCCGACCTGCTCTGGGGCGCCCTCGTCACGGGCGTCAGTTGCGCGCTCGGGGCGGCTCTGCTGGCGCGTGCCAAGCGCCTGTCGCGCTGACTACATCCCGACCCAGCCCCCGACCAGCGCGGCGACCCGGCCCTCGAAACGCAGGCGATCGCCGACATACGCGAGGCAGGTGCATTCTTCGGACTCGCGCACGACCGGCTGGTGCAGCACCGACTCGTCGGTCGCGTCGAAGTCGCCCGGGCCGAACGCGTCGCGGCCGTCGTGGAACGTACCGCGCAGCACCTGCGTGAGCTCGATCCCGCGATGACTGTGGCGCGGCAGGCTGCGGCCGCCTCCGATGCGAAGGAGAAACAGCTTCGCCTCGGGGTCGGAGTCCAACCGCAGGCGCGCAAAGCGCATCCCCGGTCCCATCCAGAACCAACGCGAGCCGCGGCAGGCATGCAGCCGTCGCGGCCACGGCGGGCCCGCGCGCGGAGGAAGCGTCAGTTCCGCCGAGCCGCCGGCCACGCGATGGTTCGGCTGCGGCCCGCTTGCGATGCGCTCGAGCGTGCGCGACCAGGCCTCGGGCGCGAGCGCTCGCGGCTCGCTCTCGTCGACGAGTGCACCGCCGATCGCGTCGCCGAAGCGCACGCGCTCGCGACAGGACTGGCAGCCGTCGACGTGCACACCGACGACCAGCGCCATGCCCGCGCGCAGCCGACCCGCGGACAGCGCGAGCAGCAGATCGTCGGACGGGTGGTGGCGAATCATGGCTCCAGGCCTTCCGCGAGTCGACGCAGCTGTGCCATGGCAAGCCGGATGCGCGACTTCACCGTGCCGAGCGGGATGCCAAGGCTCGCCGCGATCACCGGGTGCGCGTGCTCCTCGTAGAAGGAGAGCCGCAGCACCTGCGCCTGCTCGGGCGGCAAGGCGGCGAGCGCCTGCTGCACGGAGCGCTCACGCTGCGCCGCGAGGAGCAGGGCGTCGGGCTCCTGCCCGGGTTCCGTGGCGATGTCTGCGGCCTCGTCGAGGTCGGCCGAATCGGCCACCAGGCCGAGTTGGCGCCGGTGGTGGTCGATGCGAAGGTTACGGACGATCGTGTACAGCCATGTCGACACCCGCGCGCGCGTCGGATCGTACGAGGCCGCACGCCGCCACAGCTGCACCATCGCCTCCTGCGCCAGCTCCTCCGCCACCGCTTCGCCCGCGCCCGAACGCACGAGAAACGACTTGAGGCGCGGAGCGAAGTGCCTGAACAGCGCTGCGAACGCGGTCCGGTCGCCTGCACCGGCCACGGCGTGCATCCAGGCGTCGAGCTCGTCGTTGTCGGGCATCCGGTCGTCGGCAGGCGTCGCGATCGCGATGTGAGGCGGAACCGCGCGCGGCCGCCCCGGCTCGCCAGCCGGACGCATCCGAGAGGGATTCAAGCGCCCCATGCTTGTTTATACGGGTCGGGGGCGGATTGGATCACGTCCGTCGCACCGTCGGCGTGATCCGATTGGCCGCGAGCTTCGTACAAGCGATCAAACAGCAGCGAGGGAGCGCCGCCCATGTCGATTGCCTTGTCCTTCACCGAGCGCGGCGTCGTGCCCGACCGCCTCGTCCGGTCGGGGATCCGGCGGCTGCTGGAGCAACGTCTCGCCGAGATCGCCGACACCGACACGGCCGCTGCCGCGGCACGAAGCGAAGCGTTCGCAGCGGCGATGCGCGAGGCGCCGATCGCGCTCGTTCCGCAGAAGGCCAACGAGCAGCACTACGAGGTCCCGGCGGAGTTCTTCGCGCACGTCCTCGGCCGCCATCGCAAGTACAGCTCGGCCTGGTGGCCGGCGGGGGTCGCGAGCCTCGACCAGGCGGAAGCCGCCGCTCTCGAGGCGACGTGCCAACGCGCCGGTCTCGCCGACGGGCAGCGCATCCTCGAGCTTGGCTGCGGTTGGGGGTCGCTGTCGCTCTGGATAGCCGAGCGCTTCCCGGCGAGCCGGATCCTCGCGCTCTCGAACTCGCGCTCGCAGCGCGAGCACATCGAGCACGAAGCCCGGCGCCGCGGTGTCGAGAACCTCGAGGTCGTCACGGCCGACGTCGCCGGGTTCGAGCCGAGCGAGGATCGCCGCTTCGATCGGATCGTCTCGGTCGAGATGTTCGAGCACCTGCGCAACTGGCCCGAGATGTTCCGCCGCGTCGCGCGCTGGCTCGAGCCAGACGGCCGCTTCTTCATGCACGTGTTCGTCCATCGCAGCACGCCCTACGCGTTCGAGGAGCGCGATGAGTCCGACTGGATGGCGCGCCACTTCTTTTCGGGCGGGATGATGCCGAGCGACGACCTTGCGCTGCGCTTCCAGGACGATCTGCGGCTCGTGTCGCGCTGGCGCTGGGACGGCACGCACTACGCGCGCACCGCGCAGGCGTGGCTCGACAACATGGACGCGCGGCGCCGCGACGTCTGGCCGATCCTCGCGCGCACGTACGGAGAAGAACGCGCAGGCCTGTGGTGGATGCGCTGGCGGCTCTTCTTCCTGTCGTGCGCCGAGCTGTTCGGCCACGGCGACGGACAGACGTGGTGGGTCGCGCACTACCTGTTCGCGCGTCGCGACGGATCGCGATGACGACGCTCGCGAGCGGCAGCGGTCCCGCCCTGCTCGGTCTGGCTGCGGGGGCGACGCTCGCGACCACGGTGTGGCTCGCAAGCCTCAGGGCGAACGACGCCAGCATCGTCGACGCAGCGTGGTCGTTTCTCGTCTGGGTGCCGGCCGCCGTCGCGTTCGCGGCCCGGGAGCAGAGCGGGCCCCGCGCCCCGGTCGTGCTGCTGCTGTCGCTGGCGTGGGCGCTGCGTTTGTCGCTCCACATCGCGCGGCGCCAGCACGGCCAGCCCGAAGACGCGCGCTACCAGGCGATCCGCGCGCGCAACGAGCCCAACTTCGCGTGGAAGAGCCTCGTCATCGTGTTCTGGCTGCAAGCCGTGCTCGGCTGGATCGTCGGTGCGCCTCTCGCTGCGGCAGCGACGAGCCAGGCGCGGTGGGGCCCGTTCGATGCGCTCGGCGTGGCGCTGATGGCGTTCGGGATCGTGTTCGAAGCGGTCGCCGACATCCAGCTCGCACGCTTCAAGCGCGATCCGGGGCAGCGCGGCCGGGTGCTTGCGACGGGGCTCTGGCGCTATTCGCGCCATCCGAACTACTTCGGCGAGTGCCTGGTCTGGTGGGGCGCCTGGCTGATCGCGGCCGCGGGCGGTGCGCCGTGGACCGTTGTCTCGCCGCTGCTGATGACGGTGCTGCTTCTCAAGGTCTCGGGCGTGTCGCTGCTCGAGAAGGACATCGGCCAGCGCAGGCCGGCGTACGTCGAGTACGTGCGCCGCACGAACGCCTTCGTGCCCGGCAGGCCCCGGCCATGACGAGCGCCTGGCGCCGCGTCGCGCTCAGCTGTCGGGCCTGGTTCGACGCCGCCGCGCCGGCCGGCACGGCGGCGTCGCCGCATCGCATCGACGCCGCGCGCGTCGCCCCGTTCCTCGCGATCCACGCCGGCTGCCTGCTCGTCTTCTGGGTCGGGGCGAGCGCGACGGCCGTCGCCGCCGCGGTCGCGCTCTACGCGTTGCGCATGTTCGCGATCACCGCCTTCTACCACCGCTACTTCTCGCACCAGGCGTTTCGCACCGGCCGCGCGCTCCAGTTCGTGTTCGCGCTTCTCGGTGCGTCGGCGGCGCAGCGCGGGCCGCTTTGGTGGGCCTCGCACCACCGCCACCACCACGTCCACGCCGACGAGCCGGCCGACAGCCACTCGGCGCTGCGCCACGGCTTCGCGTGGAGCCACTTCGGCTGGTTCATGGCGCGCGAGAACTTCGCCGTGCGCGCCGAGCTCGTGAGGTCGTGGGCGCGCTATCCCGAACTGCGCTTCCTCGACCGCTGGGACGCGCTCGTGCCGCTGCTGCTGCTCGCGGCGCTCTGGCTGGCCGGCGGCGCGCAGCTCGTCGTCTGGGGCTTTTGCATCTCGACGGTCGCCGTCTACCACGCGACCTTCAGCATCAACTCGCTCGCGCACCGCTACGGCAAGCGCCGCTACGCGACGCGAGACGCGTCGCGCAACAACTGGTGGCTCGCGCTGCTGACATTCGGCGAGGGCTGGCACAACAACCACCACCACTATCCGGCCGCCGCGCGCCAGGGCTTCTACTGGTGGGAGCTCGACCTCACGTGGTGGGGCCTGCGTGCGCTCGCCGTGCTCGGCCTGATCCGCGACCTGAGAGCGGTGCCGGTCGCCGTGCGCGAGGCCGGACGATGACGCGGCCCCTCGAAATCGCGATCGTCGGCAGCGGCATCGCCGGCAACGTCGTCGCGCACAGGCTGCACGCGGCCGGCCACCGCATCACGGTGTTCGAAGCCGACGAGCGCCTCGGCGGCCACACCCACACGCACCGCATCGAGCTCGGCGACGAGGTGCACGAGGTCGACTCGGGCTTCATCGTCTTCAACGACCGCACGTATCCGAACTTCGTCGCGCTGCTCGACGAGCTCGGCGTCGCCTCGCAGCCGAGCTCGATGAGCTTTTCGGTGCGCAACGATGCGCGTCGCCTCGAGTACAACGGCACGTCGCTGAACGGACTGTTCGCGCACCGCCGCAACCTCGTCGATCCCGGCTTTCTCGGCATGCTCGGGCAGATCGCGCGCTTCCATCGCGTCGCACCGGCGTGGCTCGAAGGCGGTGACGGCGAGACGACGCTCGGCGAGCTGCTGATGGGGCAACGCTTCGGCGGCCGCTTCGTCGACGACTACCTCGTCCCGATGGGTGCGGCGATCTGGTCGACCGATCCGGCGCGGATGCTCGACTTCCCGGCGCGCTTCTTCCTCCGTTTCCTGCACCAGCACGGCATGCTGACGGTCAACGATCGACCGGCCTGGCGCGTCATTCGCGGCGGCTCGGCGCGCTACCTCGATCGGCTCGTCGCGCCGTGGCGCGACCGGGTCCGCCTGAAGAGCCGCGTCGAGCGCATCCGCCGCACCCCTGAGGGCGTCGAGCTGCACGTGCCGGGCCAGCCCGCGGCGACGTTCGACCACGTTTTCCTCGCCTG
>JASLGD010000612.1 GCA_030150305.1 Caldimonas sp.
GCGTGTTCGAGCGGCCTCGTGCGGGCGTCGGCGCGTGGCTGCGCGCGATCCGCATCCACCAGTGGACGAAGAACGTGCTCCTCTTCGTGCCGCTCGTGCTCGGTCTCAAGTTCTCGCTCGAGTCCACGGCGCAGGTACTGATCGCCTTCGCCGCGTTCTCGCTCGTCGCTTCGGCCACGTATCTCGTCAACGATCTCTGGGATCTCGACAGCGACCGCGTTCACGCCAGGAAGCGCAACCGCGCGCTTGCCAGCGGCCTCATCTCGATCCCCCAGGCGCTCGCCGCGGCGTTCCTCCTGCTGGCGAGTGGGCTCGTCCTCGCCGCAGGGCTCGGACACCGCTTCTTCGCCATGGTCGTCGTCTACCTCGCGGCGACGAGCGCGTACAGCTGGGTGCTGAAGCGCTACATGATCGCCGACGTCGTCGCGCTCGCGTCGCTCTACACGCTGCGCATCGTCGCAGGGGCGCTCGCGATCGACGTCCGGCTGACGTCGTGGCTGCTCGCCTTCTCGGTGTTCCTCTTCCTGAGCCTGGCGCTCATCAAGCGCTGCGCCGAGCTGGTCGCGCTCGAGTCGCGCGGCGAGCATGGCGCGCCCGGTCGCGGCTACTCGGTGAGCGACCTGCGCGTGCTGTGGCCGATCGGCGCGAGCGCGGCGATGAGCGCGGTCGTCGTGTTCGGCCTGTTCATCAGCGCCGACGAGACGCGGCAGCGCTTCGCCAGCCCCGACCTGCTCTGGCTGACCGGACTGTGCCTCGTCTACTGGATCTCGCGGCTCTGGATCAAGACGTCGCGGGGCGAGATGCACGACGACCCGATCGTCTACGCGCTGCAGAACAGGAACAGCCGCGTCACCATCGGGCTGATGCTCGCGATCGTCGTCATTGCGCACTTCTTCCGGGTCTTGTGAAGGCTCAGCCCGCGTCGCTCGCCGCCGAGCGGACCGTCACCACGCGGATTCGCTGGCCGCTCGTGCTCTCGTCGATCGCGCTCGCCGCGCTGGCGTACCTTTGCTTCTCGGTCTGGGCAGGCTGGCGCGACGTCACCTCGGCGGCCGCTCGCGTCGGCGCATCCGGGCTCGCCGTCCTGCTGGCGCTCTCGTCGCTCAATTACCTCCTCCGCTTCGGCCGCTGGCAGGTCTACTTGCGTTCGCTCGGATCGCGCGTGCCCTGGGCCGACAGCCTCGCCGTCTACGTGGCCGGCTTCGCGCTGACGACGACACCGGGCAAGGCGGGCGAGACGATCCGCAGCGTCTTCCTGCGCCGCCGCGGCGTGCCCTACACGACGAGCCTGGCGGCCTTCGTCAGCGAGAAGCTCTCCGACCTGATCGCGATCGTGCTGCTGTCGTGCATCGGCCTGGCCGAGCATCCGCAGGCGCGACCCGTCGTGATCGTCGCCGTGGCCGCCTGCGTGGGGGTGCTGCTCTTCCTCGCTGCTGCCGATCCGCTCGAGCGACGGACCAGAGGCTCGACGTCGCGGCTCGGGCGCGCGTTGCACCAGACGGTCGACACCGTTCGCGCCGCCCAGGACTGCCACCGGCCGGCGCTGATCGTGCCGATGACGCTCCTCAGCGTGATCGCGTGGAGCTGCGAGGCGTGGGGGTTCTATCTGATGCTCGGCTGGCTCGGCCTGGCGCCGTCGTGGACCTTCGCGTTCTTCGTCTATGCCGTCAGCATGCTCGCCGGCGCGCTCAGCTTTCTTCCCGGCGGACTCGGCGGCACCGAGGCGGTCATGCTCGCGCTGCTCGTCCTCGCCGGCCAGCCGCACCCCGACGCGGTCGCGGCGACGGTGCTCATCCGCCTCGCGACGCTCTGGTTCGCGGTCGTCCTCGGCATCGCGGCGCTGCCGCTCGCGGCCCGTCGTCTTGGCGATGCCGAGAGCGAGCTGTCCTCGGGAGGGGCGGCGTGAGCGCCGCGAGATCATGGGGCCGCATTCCGAAGCATCCCGCAGCGCGCGAGTGGTGGCTGACCGATCGCAACGCGGCGCTGCCGACCGCGGGCGACGGAGGCACGCTGCTCGCGCACGGCCTCGGTCGCAGCTACGGCGACGTCGCGCTCAACGAGCGCGGCCAGCTGCTGCGCTCGCGCACGCTCGACCGCTTCATCGCTTTCGACGCGACGAGCGGCGTGCTGCGTGCGGAAGCGGGCGTCAGCCTCGACGAGATCATCGCGGTCGCGTTGCCGCGCGGCTGGTTCCTGCCCGTGACGCCGGGGACGCGCTTCGTGACGCTCGGCGGTGCGGTCGCCAACGACGTGCACGGCAAGAACCACCACCGCGCCGGCTCGTTCGGGCACTGGGTGCGCGCGCTCGAGCTGCTGCGCTCGGACGGCTCGCGTCTCGTCTGCGGCGAGCACGAGCAGCGCGAGATGCTCGCGGCGACGATCGGCGGGCTCGGCCTCACGGGCTTGATCACGTGGGTCGAGATCCAGCTCGTTGCCGTGCGGGGCCCGTATCTCTTCACGACCAACCGCCGCTTCGCGAGCCTCGACGAGTACTGGGCGATCGACGAGGAGCTCGCTGCGAGCCACGAGTTCACGGTCGCGTGGGTCGATTGCCTGCACCGCGGCCGCGGCATCTACACGGCCGCGGACTTCGCCGGTCCGCAGCTCGGTGCCGTGCCGCCGCCGCCGCGGCCGCGACGGATGCGCGTCGACCCGCCGTTCTCGCTCATCAACGCGCTCACGCTGCGCGCGTTCAACGCGCTCTACTACCGCCGCCGCCTCCCCGAGCAGGCGCTCAGCCATTTCCTGCCGTTCTTCTATCCGCTCGACAGCGTGCTCGAGTGGAACCGCGTCTACGGCAGCAAGGGCTTCTTCCAGTACCAGTGCGTGCTGCCGCCGGATGCGATGCGCGACGCCGCACGCGAGCTGCTCGCGATCATCGGCCGCGACGGCCAGGGCTCGGTGCTCGCCGTCTTCAAGACGTTCGGCGCCATGCCGAGCCGCGGCCTGCTCTCGTTCCCGCGGCCCGGAGCGACGCTGGCGCTCGACTTCCCGAATCGCGGCGAGCGCACGCACCGGCTCTTCGCCGAGCTCGATGCGGTGGTCGAGCAGGCCGGCGGTGCGCTCTATCCGGCCAAGGACGCGCGCATGAGCGCAGCGATGTTCCGGCGCGGCTATCCCGCGGTGGACCGCTTCCTCGCGTTCATGGACCCGGCCTTCTCGTCGAGCTTCTGGCGGCGGGTGACGGCATGAGCGGAGCGCGGCGGTGAAGCGGATCGTCGTCTTCGGGGCGACGTCGGCGATCGCGCATGCGTGCACGCGCATCTGGGCGGCTCGCGGCTGCCAGCTCTTCCTCGTCGGCCGCAACGCGGCCAAGCTCACCGCCGTGCTGCAGGACCTCGAGGTCCGCGCCGGTGCCGCCGACCGCGTCCGCGCGCAGGCCGCCGACCTCGACGATCTCGCCGCGCACGAAGCGCTGATCGCGAACGCGGCGGCGGCGATGGGCGGCATCGACATCGCGCTGATCGCGCACGGCACGCTTCCCGACCAGGCGGCGTGCGCGGCCGACCCGTCGCGCGCAGTGCGCGAGATCCACACCAACGCCGTTTCGGTCATCTCACTGGCGACGCTGCTGGCGCGCGGCTTCGAGGCGCAGCGCGCCAGCAGCG
>JASLGD010000460.1 GCA_030150305.1 Caldimonas sp.
TCATGCGCGCGCGCGTGTGCTCGTCGATCACCTTCGGCCCGCTCACGTACTCGCCGTACTCGGCGTTGTTCGAGATCGAGTAGTTCATGTTCGCGATGCCGCCCTCGTAGATGAGGTCGACGATGAGCTTGAGCTCGTGCAGGCACTCGAAGTACGCCATCTCGGGCGCGTAGCCGGCCTCGACGAGCGTATCGAAGCCCGCCTTGATCAGCTCGACGGTGCCGCCGCAGAGCACCGCCTGCTCGCCGAACAGGTCGGTCTCGGTCTCCTCGCGGAAGTTGGTCTCGATGACTCCGGCCTTGCCGCCGCCGTTGGCCGCGGCGTAGCTGAGCGCGAGGTCGCGCGCCTTGCCCGACTTGTCGGCATGCACGGCGATCAGGTGCGGAACGCCGCCACCGGCGACGTAGGTCGAGCGCACGGTGTGGCCGGGCGCCTTCGGCGCGACCATCCAGACGTCGAGATCTGGACGCGGCACCACCTGGCCGTAGTGGACGTTGAAGCCGTGCGCGAACGCGAGCGATGCGCCCTGCTTGATGTTCGGCTCGACGTCGTTCTTGTAGACGGCGGCGATCTGCTCGTCGGGCAGCAGCATCATCACGATGTCGGCGCTCTTCACGGCCTCGCCGACCTCGGCGACCTTGAGCCCCGCCTTCTCCGCCTTGATCCACGAGGCACCGCCCTTGCGGAGACCGACGGTGACCTTGACGCCGCTGTCGGACAGGTTCTGCGCGTGCGCATGGCCCTGCGAGCCGTAACCGATGATGGTGACGTTCTTGCCCTTGACGAGGCTGAGATCGGCGTCCTTGTCGTAGTAGACCTTCATTCGTGTTCTCCGGTGTTCGTGTGCGTCACAGGCGAAGGATCCGCTCGCCGCGGCCGATGCCGCTCGAGCCGGTGCGCACGGTCTCGAGGATCGCGCCGCGGTCGATCGCCTGCAGGAAGGCGTCGAGCTTGTCGGCGGCGCCGGTCAGCTCGACCGTGTAGCTCTTGTCGGTGACGTCGATGATGCGGCCGCGGAAGATCTCCGCCATCCGCTTCATCTCGTCGCGCTCCTTGCCGACCGCGCGCACCTTGATGAGCATGAGCTCGCGCTCGGTGTAGGCGCCTTCGGTGAGGTCGACGACCTTGACGACCTCGATCAGGCGGTTGAGGTGCTTGGTGATCTGCTCGATGACCTCGTCCGACCCGGTCGTGACGATCGTCATGCGCGACAGCGACGGATCCTCGGTCGGCGCGACCGTCAGCGTCTCGATGTTGTAGCCGCGCGCCGAGAAGAGCGCGACGACGCGCGACAGCGCTCCCGGCTCGTTCTCGAGGAGGACGGCGATGATGTGCTTCATCGTGCCCTCCTCTACAGGTCTTCGGAGCCGAGCAGCATCTCGGTGATGCCCTTGCCGGCCTGCACCATCGGCCAGACGTTCTCGGCCGGATCGGTGCGCACGTCGAGGAAGACGGTGCGGTCCTTGAGCCTGAGCATCTCGCGCAGCGCCGGCTCGACCTCGTCCGGCTTGTCGATGCGGATGCCGACGTGCCCGTACGCCTCCGCGAGCTTCACGAAGTCGGGCAGCGCGTCCATGTAGCTGTGCGAGTAGCGCCGGCCGTAGTCGATCTCCTGCCACTGCCGCACCATGCCGAGGTAGCGGTTGTTGAGCGAGACGATCTTGACCGGCGTCTTGTACTGCAGGCAGGTCGAGAGCTCCTGGATGCACATCTGGATCGAGCCCTCGCCGGTGATGCAGACGACCTCGGCGTTCGGCTTGGCGAGCTTGATCCCCATCGCGTACGGCAGGCCGACGCCCATCGTGCCGAGCCCGCCCGAGTTGATCCAGCGGCGCGGCTGCTCGAACCGGTAGTACTGCGCGGCCCACATCTGGTGCTGGCCGACGTCCGACGTGACGTAGGTGTCGCGGTCCTTCGTGAGCTCCCAGAGCTTCTCGATGACCTGCTGCGGCTTGATGACGTCGCTGCTCTTGGCATACGTGAGGCATTCGCGCTTGCGCCACTCGTTGATCTGCGCCCACCACGGCGAGAGCGCCTTGACGTCGGGCTTCGACGCCGCCTCGCGGATCTGCGCCGTGAGGTCCTGCAGCACCTCCTTGACGTCGCCGACGATCGGGATGTCGACCTTGACGCGCTTGGAGATCGACGACGGGTCGATGTCGATGTGGATGATCTTGCGCTCGACCGACGAGAAGTGCTTGGGGTTGCCGATGACGCGGTCGTCGAAGCGCGCGCCGACGGCGAGCAGCACGTCGCAGTGCTGCATCGTCATGTTCGCTTCGTAGGTGCCGTGCATGCCGAGCATGCCTAGGAACTTCGGATCGCTCGACGGATACGCGCCGAGGCCCATCAGCGTGTTCGTGCACGGAAAGCCGAGCAGGTCGACGAGCGCACGCAGCTCCGCCGAGGCGTTGCCGATGACGACCCCGCCGCCGGTGTAGATGTACGGGCGCTTCGCGGTCAGCAGCAGCTGCGCCGCCTTCCTGATCTGGCCGCCGTGGCCCTTCCTCACCGGGTTGTACGAGCGCATCTCGACGCTCGCCGGGTAGTGGTAGGGCGTTCGCGCCATCGAGACGTCCTTCGGGATGTCGACGACGACCGGCCCCGGGCGCCCGGTGCGCGCGATGTGGAACGCCTTCTTGATCGTCGCCGCCAGGTCGCGAACGTCCTTGACGAGGAAGTTGTGCTTGACGACCGGACGCGTGATGCCGACCGTGTCGCACTCCTGGAACGCGTCCAGGCCGATCGCCGGCGTCGGCACCTGGCCGGTGACGATGACCATCGGGATCGAGTCCATGTACGCCGTCGCGATTCCCGTCACCGCGTTGGTGACGCCGGGACCCGACGTGACGAGCGCGACGCCGACCTCGCCGGTCGCGCGCGCGTAGCCGTCGGCGGCGTGCACCGCGGCCTGCTCGTGGCGGACGAGGACGTGCTGGATCGAGTCCTGCTTGTAGAGCGCGTCGTAGATGTAGAGGACCGCGCCGCCGGGGTAGCCCCAGAGATAGCGGACGTTTTCCGCCTGCAGGCAGCGGACCAGGATCTCGGAGCCGTTCGGCTCGGCGGGGGCGGGGGGCGGCACCGGCGACGGCGCGCGCTTCAGCGAGGTCGCTGACGTTTCCATGACTTCACCTCTGCGAATTTCTCTGACGAAAAACCATCGGTGCACCTTTCCTCGCCCTCGTGAGACGGGTGCGGTGCTGCGAGCGACGCCTGCGGGAACCGCGCTTCGGGAAGCCCCGGCCATCGAATCTGTCGTGCAACCGCGAATTATTGCATCGCGCGGCGCGCCCTCCGGGCGCTGAATGCGTGCCGAAAGGTGCGAGTGATAATCCGCCCCGCCCGAGCTGCCGCCGCAGGCCCCGTCGTTTGGCGACCGAAAAAGAACTCTCCGACTTCCTGAAGAGCGTCGAGAAGCGTGCCTGGAAGCGCGCCGTGTACGCCGTCCGAGACGAAGACGCAGCGCTCGACATCGTCCAGGACACCATGATCCGGCTCGCCGAGAAGTACGCCGATCGCCCGGTCGGCGAGCTGCCGCTGCTGTTCCAGCGGATCCTCTCGAACGCGACGATGGACTGGTTCCGCCGCCAGAAGGTGAAGAACCAGGTCGTGCGGAACTTCTCGGAGTACGAGGCGGGCGGCGAAGACAGCGAGTTCGATATCCTCGAGACGCTCGAGGCGCTCGGCGGCCCGCTGCAGTCGGAGAGCGCCGCGGAGTCGGTGTCGCGGGCGCAGATCTTGCAAACCATCGAGGACGAGGTCGCGCTCCTGCCGGCGCGTCAACGCGAGGCGTTTCTGCTGCGTTACTGGGAGGAACTCGATGTCGCCGAGACCGCCGCCTCCATGGGCTGCTCCGAGGGAAGCGTCAAGACGCACTGCTCGCGGGCCGTGCATGCCTTGGCGAAGGCCCTGAAGGCGAAGGGAATCACGTCATGAAGCCGGACGACCGCACCTACCGCAACGCCGCCCGCGAGGCGACGGAAGCGCGCTTCGCGCGCGCGGTGGCGGCGTGCCTGAGCGAAAGCGCCGACCGGCTCTCGCCCGACGTCGCCGAGCGGCTGCGCTTTGGCCGCGAGAAGGCGCTCGCGATCGCCCGCCGCGCGCAGGACGAGACCGTCGGCGTGACCTCGTCCGGGGCCGCGATCGCCGGCTTCGCCAAGTCGCCGTGGTGGCTGCGCTTCGCGTCGGTCCTGCCGCTGGTCGCCCTGGTCGGCGGCCTCGTCATGATCCAGAACTGGCAGAACCGGACGCAGATCTCGGTCGCCGCCGAGATCGACGAGGCGCTCCTCGGCGACGACCTGCCGATCAACGCCTATCGCGATCCCGGCTTCACGGAGTTCCTGAAGGCACCTCCGGGCGAATGAGGCGAGCCGCGATGCAGCGCGAGCTGAGCCCAGTCCTCGCTCTGCCCCTCGTCGCGGCATGGCGCGCCCTGCTGCCGTTCGCGGCGGCCGTGGTGCTCGCGGGCCCTATCGACGGAATCGCCGCCGACGGCGCCCGTCCGCCGGGCGCCGCTGCCCCGGTCCGCGAGGAAGGCGTTCGCTGGCAAAGCCTCACGCCCGCGCAACGCGAGGCGCTGGCGCCGCTCGAGCGCGACTGGCCGACGATCGAAGCGCCGCGCAAGCAGAAGTGGCTCGCCCTCGCCGGCCGATACCACAGCCTGCCTCCCGAGGAGCGCAGGCGCATCCAGGCAAGGATGACCGAGTGGGCGCGGCTGACGCCGACCGAGCGCGGGCTCGCGAGGATGCGCTTCGAGGAGGCGCGCCATCTGCCCGCGACCGACCGCAGCGCGCGCTGGCAGGCGTACCAGGCGCTGCCGCCCGAGCAGCGCGCCCAGTACGCGGAGCGCGCGTCGCACGCGACGTCGTCGTCCACGGGGGCTGACGCGAGCGCCCGCCCGGTCAAGCCGGCGGCGCGCGACACCAAGGAGGCGAAGTCGAACCTGGTGCCCAACCCCGCGCTCGCGCAGGCGCCGCGCCCGGTCGCACCGACGCTGGTCCAAGCCGCGCCGGGAGCGACGACGACGCTCATCACGCGCCAGCCGGCACCGCCGCCTCACCAGCAGAGCGGCATGCCCAAGATCGCGGCGACGCCCGAGTTCGTGCACCGCTCGACGCT
>JASLGD010000613.1 GCA_030150305.1 Caldimonas sp.
AGGTCGACTTCGCCGCCGCGGTGCTGAAGATCAGGCAATCGAACGCCGACGCGCTCTTCCTCTACACCCTGGAGGAAGAGTCGGCACGGGCGCTGCGCGAGTTGAGGAAGCAGGGCTACGCCAAGCCGATCATCGGCGAGACCACGGCCGTCAGCCAGAAGACGATCGAGCTCGCCGGTGACGCTGCCAACGGCATGCTCGGCCACGTCGGACTGACGGTGGATGCTCCCGAGCCGCGGATCAAGGCGTTCGACGACAAGTTCCAGAAGGAATTCAAGTACAAGAGCGACTACAACGGCATGAAGGGCTACATCAGCGTGTACGTCGTCAAGGCGATGACCGAGAAGATCGGCAAGTTCGACTCGAAGGCCCTTGCCGAGGCGCTGCACGGCGCGAAGATCTCGGCGGCCCAGAACCCCGGCGTCCTGATGGACGTGTCGTTCGACAAGAACGGCGACATCGATCGCGAGAGCTTCCTGATCCGGGTCGAAAACGGCAAGCAGCAGGTGATCGCGACGCTGCCGCCGCTGTCGGCGGCCAAGTAAGAGTCCGCGGCGGAGGGACAGGCGTCCTGTCCCTCCAAAGTCGCGGACCGATCTCGATGAGCGACTTCCTGCAGCTGTTCCTGTCCGGCCTGGCGACCGGCAGCATCTACGCCGTTGCCGCGCTGGGCTTCACGCTGCTCTGGCAGGCGTCCGGAACGATCAACTTCGCCCAAGGCGAGTTCGTGATGCTGCCGGCCTTCATCATGCTCGGCTTCATGTCCTTCGGCGCGCCGCTCGCGCTCAGCTTCGTGCTCACCTGCGTCGTGGCCGTGTTCCTGCTCGGCTGGTGCTTCAAGCGCGGCATCGTCGATCCGCTGCTCAAGTTCGGAATGATGCCGATCATCGTCGCGACGATCGGCCTGGCGATTTCGTTGCGCAGCGGCATTCGCGCCGGCGTCAGCGCGGAGGCCCAACCGTTCCCGAGCGTCTTCGCGGACAAGCTGTTCAACGTCGGCGGAGTCACGGTCACCCTCGCCGATGCAGGCACGCTTGCGGTCGCGCTCGTCCTCGTGCTCGGGACGCAGGCATTCCTCTCCCGCACCGTGACCGGCCGCGCGATGCAGGCGGTCGCGCAGAACACCGACAGCGCCACCGTCCTCGGCATCGACGTGCCGCGCATGGTCTTCTACACGTTTGCGCTCAACGCCCTGCTCGCGTGTGCGGCGGCGTTGCTGGTGACGCCGGCGTACCTGGCCAAGTTCGACATGGGCGAGTCGCTCGGACTGAAGGCATTCTTCGCGGCGATCATCGGCGGCTTCACGAACTCGCGCGGCGCGCTGCTCGGCGGTCTCATCGTCGGCGTCTCCGAGAACCTGGCGGCCGCGTACGTGTCTCCGGCGTACAAGGATGCGGTCGCCCTCTTCATCTTCATGCTGGTGATCCTGTTCAAGCCCGAAGGCCTGCTCGGCAAGAAGGTCGAGCGCAAGGTCTGAGAGCGGAATCGAGACGATGCTGACCAAACGAGGATGGGCGATCGGCCTGGCGTGCGTCGCCGCGCTGCTGGTCGTGCCGCCTTTCCTGAAGAACTACGGCGTCTACCTGTTCACGTACTGGGCGATCTTCGTGATCGCCAACATGGGCTTGAACCTGACGGTCGGCTACGCCGGGCAGAAGTCGCTCGGCCATGCCGCGTTCTTCGGCCTCGGCGCGTACAGCGTCGCGATCCTCATGAAGGCCGGGTTCAGCTTCTGGCTCGGCTTGCCGGTGGCCGCGGTGGGCTGCTTCGTGGTCGGGCTGGCGGTCGGGTTTCCCGCCCTTCGCGTGCAGACGATCTATCTCGCATTCGCGACGCTGGGATTCAACACGCTGGTCTGGCTCGTGATGCGCAACGAGCAGTGGCTGACCGGCGGCACGTTCGGCATCAACGGCATCGGCCGGCCGGCGCTCTTCGGCCTGAAGTTCGATGGCAACCTGCCGTACTACTACTTCGTGCTCGCCTTCGCGCTGGTGCTCTGCTTCCTGCTCTGGCGCCTGCTCGCATCGCCTTGGGGCAAGGCGTTCACTGCCCTGCGCGACAACCCGATCCGCGCCGAGAGCCTCGGCGTCAACGTGCAGGCCTACACCCTCCTGTCCTTCGCGATCGGCGCCGCCTATGCCGGGATCGCCGGCGCGCTGCTGGCCTCGCTCGTGCAGTTCGTCGAGCCGGCGCCGTTCACGGTCGGCGCATCGATCATGATGTACCTGATGGTCGTGCTCGGCGGGCCCGGCTATTTCCTCGGCCCGCTGCTCGGGTCCGCCGTGGGCGTCCTGCTGCCCGAGTGGCTGCGCTTCGCGCAGGGCTGGTACCTGTTCGTGTTCGGCATCGCCGTCATCGTGCTGATGCTCTGGCTGCCGGACGGTCTGCTCAGCCTTCCGGAGCGGATTCGCGCGCGGCGCATCGCGCGCGCTGCGGCGGCAGCGCGGACGATGACCGCGCAGACGAGTGCCTGACGCGATGGCGCCCCTCTTCAAGGTCCGCGACCTGAAGAAGTCGTACGGCGCCATTCGTGCGGTGGACGGCGTCAGCTTCGAGGTCATGCCGGGCGAGATCTTCGGCGTCATCGGTCCGAACGGCTCCGGCAAGACGACCCTGTTCAACAGCGTCCTCGGCCAGATCAGGCCGGATGCCGGGACGATCGAGCTCGACGGCCGTGACATCACCGGACTCTCGCCGCTGCAACTCAACCGCCGGGGCGTCGGGCGCACCTTTCAGACGCTGCAGGTGTTCGGCAGGATGAGCGTCCGCGACAACCTCCTCGTCGCGGCCCAGGAGCACCGCGGCACCATGGCCGCGAGGATGCTGGCACCCGGCGACTCGGGGCTCGGCGCCAAGGCCGACGCGCTGATCGCCCAGTTCCGCATCGGCCACGTCGCCCACAAGCGCGCCGGCGAGCTGAGCTACGGCCAGCAAAAGCTCGTCGACATCGCGATGGCGTTCATGAGCGACCCGACGCTGGTCCTGCTCGACGAGCCGTGCGCCGGAGTCAACCCGAGCCTGGTCGGCGGCATCAGCGACCTCCTCAAGGAGCTCAACCGCAGCAGCGACGGCGAGCGCAAGCGCAGCAGCTTCATCGTCATCGAGCACAACATGGATTTCGTAATGGACCTGTGCCACCGCATCCTGGTGATGGTCGAAGGCACGGTCATGGCGATCGGAACCCCCGGCGAGATCCGCGCCAACAAGCAGGTGCTCGACGCCTATCTCGGCAACTGACATGCGCGACGAGACCGCGATCGAATTCGACAACGTCGTCGCAGGCTACGGCGATCTCACGATTCTCAACAACCTGAGCTTCAGGGCGCGACGCGGCAAGATCACGTTGCTCCTCGGCCCGAACGGCGCCGGCAAGTCCACCGTGCTGAAGACGCTGTTCGGGATGCTGAGGATCCGGCAGGGGCACATCCGCCTGAACGGCCACGACATCACGGGCGCGAAGGCGAAAGCCCTGCTGGTGACGCACGGCGTGGCGTTCGTGCCGCAAGGCCGCAACCTCTTCGGCCAGCTGACCGCGTA
>JASLGD010000489.1 GCA_030150305.1 Caldimonas sp.
CCCGGGACGGTGATCGCGGATTGCGGGAGACCCCAATCGCGCGGGTCCGGCAGGTTGGAATTGCCATTCGGGCTGTCGAGGGTCATCTGGTTCACGAGCATGCGCTGCAGGTTCATGGCGGATCGCATCTGGGTGAAGAAATCCGCGGTCAGCGTGCACTCCACGTCGACGCTGAGCGACGGCTCCATGCCGAGGCTTTCCATCTTCAGGATGGGCGGCATGCCGTGGCGCATGTTCATCTCGATCGGGAAGGCGATCGACACCTGGGCGCCGACGTCGCGCACCCGTTGCCATGCCGTGTCCGACATGCCGGTCATGTGGATGAACAGGTTGTCCGGGCCGACCCGGATGGCGCCCGGGAAGCTGCCGTTTGTGAGTCGGTCGAGCGTCGGGGTAATGCCGAACGGCGAGAGGATGTGCGCGGCAATCTGGAGGCCGAGCTGCCGCCCGATCGTCCAGGACAGGTCGGTGCTCGGGTCCCCAAGATAGACCTCGCCGCCCATGATCATGTGGACGAGCTGGTCGCTCGACGAGAGCCACTGCTTCTTGATGCGGACGGCATCGGTCGGGTACTTGTTGCCCGGGTTGGTACCGAGAATGTTCGCGCCGGCGCTCTCGAAGTAGCCGAACGCGGCGCGCCGGCCGGTGTCGAAGAGCGCCTGGATCGCGGCGTCGGAATGCTGCGGCGAGTGGTGGATCTGCGAGACGTCGTGCACCGTGGTGACGCCGTCGTCGAGCTGGCTCAAGCCGCCGAACAGCTCGTTGATGTAGACGTCCTGCGGCCGGTACACCGGCGCGAACGTCAGCAGGATGAATTCGAAGTACGTCGTGCTGCCGCTCGGCGAGCCCGAGCCGTCGTTGATCAGCACGCCGTCGGCGAGGAAGCTGCGCAGCGCCGTCTCGAACTGGTGATGGTGGGTGTCGATGAAGCCGGGCATGACGATGCGCCCGCGCGCATCGATCACGGCCGCGCCGCCTGCGTGCAGGCTCGGGCCGACGGCGAGGATCTTCTTGCCTTCGACGAGCACGTCGGCCTGCGGGAAGTCGCCGACCTTCGGGTCCATCGACATCACCGCGCCGCCGCGGATGACGTAGCGCCGGCCGGGCGCGCCGCTGTCTTCGGGCCTGGCGTCGTCGTCGTCGGCCCGGGCGGCGCGCGGGGCGAACAGGCCGAGACCCGTGCTGGCGACGGCGGTCGCCGTCGAGATCTTCAGGAAGCGGCGCCTCGTGCCGGAGTGGTCGAGCCAGAGGCCTGCGTCGCAGAGCTTGCACATCGTCGTCTCCTCCATGTCGAGCCGGTCGATCGCCGGCCCATTCGGACGATTCTGCGACCGATTCCTGCAGCGGTAAACGACGTTGCACGCGCCGAGCGCATGCGTCGAGCTCGCGAAGCTACTTGGTCGCCGCCGCCGCTGCGTTGATGCGCGCCGCGTAGTACGCGAGCGTGTCGAGGTCCTCGGGCGGCACCTGGCTCACCGCTTCGATCATCGCCTGCGTGTAGCCGGGACGCCGGCCGGTCTTGAAGCCCTGCAGCGTCTCGCGCAGGTACTCCTCGCGCTGGCCGCCGATGCGCGGCACCTGCTGGCCGCCGGCGAGGTCGGTGCCGTGGCAGAACAGGCACTTGTGCTGTTGCGCGAGCGCCTGGCCGCGCGCCATCCGTGCCGCGTCGGTCGGCGTCGCAGGCGCCTGCGGCGGCGCCGGCGGCAGCGTGTCGATGAAGTCGGCGAAGCCGCGCAGGTCGTTGTCGGTCAGCGTCTTGGCGACGGCCGTCATCGCGGCGTTGTCGCGCCGGCCTTCGCGGAACAGGAACAGCTGCGTGATCGCGTAGAAGCCGTGCTGGCCGGCGAGGATCGGAGTGCCGACCGTCTCGCTGCGGCCCCCGGGCCCGTGGCACGCCGCGCAGAGCGACGCGAAGCGCTGTTCGTACTCGACCTTGCTCGCCGCGGCTGGCGCGGCGGCGCCCTGCGAGGCCTTGGCCGCCGGCTTCGCTGCGGCCTTGCCCGCGTTCTTCGGCGCGGCCGACTGCGCGTCGGCCGCGTCGCCCGTCGCGAGCAGCGCGGCGAGCACGCCGAGAGCCGCGAACACGCGGCGCCGGCGCGCGCCGGGGTCACTTGCCGCCGTAGCTGACGCGGTAGATCGCACCTGCGTGGTCGTCGCTGACGAGGAGCGACCCGTCCTTCATCACGTGGAAGTCGACCGGCCGGCCGAGGTACTGGTTGTTCTCGACGAAGCCGGTCATGAACGGCTCGACCTTCGCGCCGCCCTTGCCGTCGGGCCACGCGACGTACACGCCGTTGTACTTCTTGGTCCGGTTCCACGGGCCGTGCAGGGCGATGAACATCGCGCCCTGGTATTTCGCCGGGAACATCTTGCCCGTGTAGAACTTCAGGCCGAGCGAGCCAGCGTGCGGCCCGAGCAGCGCCGCGGGCTTGACGTAGTCGTCGCACGACTTGCCCCAGCCGAATTCCGGATCGGGCAGGTTGCCCTGGTGGCAGTACGGATAGCCGAAGTGCTGGCCGGGCTTCTTCATGTCGAGGTGGTTCAGCTCGTCGTTCGGCAGCTCCTCGCTCAACCAGTCACGCCCGTTGTCGGTGAACCAGATGTCGCCCGTCTTCGGATCGAAGTCGAAGCCCACCGTGTTGCGCACGCCGGCGGCCAGCGTCTCTACACCCGTGCCGTCGAGGTTCATGCGGTAGATCTTCGCGTAGTCGCCGGGATCGCAGATGTTGCACGGCGCGCCGATGTTGAAGTACAGCTTGTCGTCCTTGATCCGGAAGTACTTCCAGCTGTGGTCGTTGCCGCCCGGCAGCTTGTCGTAGATCACCTTGCCTTCGCCGAGGTTGTCGAGCCGGTCCTCGGCGTTGTCGTAGCGATAGAACTTGGTGTTGGTGCCGACGTAGAGGTTGCCCTTGCCGTCGAACGCGATGCCGGTGGCCATCGGCAGCTTGTCGATGATCACCTTGGGCTCGTGCTTGCCGGGCGCAAACGCGTACACCTTGTTGCCGACGAAGAGCGTGCTGACGACGATCGTGCCCTTCGGGCCTTCGCGGATCTCGCGCGCGTCGAGCACGCCGGAGGCCCACGTCTCGACCTTGAAGCCGGGCGGCACCTTGAGCTTCTTGGTCGGCAGCTGGTCGGCCGCCGTCGGGATCGGAAACGCCGGCACCGGCGCCATCTTCATGGCCGTGTCGGTCTTCGGCCGGCCCTTGGCCCATCCCGGCTCGTCGGTCGGCGCCTGCTGAGCCAGGGCAACGCCGGCCACGCAGCACGTGGCGAGCGCGGCGATCGCGCGTATCTGAAGCATGGCTGTCTCCTTTGTCGTTGTGTGCGGCCGTTGCGGCCGCGCCGCGGCATTTTGGCAAGGGACGGGACGAGCGGCAATCGGGCGTCGACGACGTCGCCGACGCGAGCGCCGCCGCGGCGGCAGCGCAGCTCGCGTGGCCGCTCGCATTGCAATCGTCGCCGCAGCACCCACCTGCGGCCGATGCCGCTCGGCGTCGTCTCGCTGCTCGCCCACGCCTATGTCGGCTGGCGCATCGCGCCTGCGCTCGGCTCGCTCGTCGCCGGGCTCGCGCTCGTCGCACTGCTCGCCGTCTCCGCGCTGACGCTGCCGTACGGGCTCGGTGCGCGCCGCGCCGGTCGCGGTCGCGCGCGCGCGGTGCTGGCCTGGACCGGCCTCGTCTGCATGGGCCTGTTCTCGTCGCTCTTCGTGCTGACGGTGGCGCGCGATGTCCTGCTGCTCGTCGCCGGGCTCGTCGTCGCCGCCCTGCCCGGCCATGCGCCGCTGGCGGCCCGCTTCGTCGCGCCGAGCGCGCAGGCAGTGGTGATCGCGGCGCTCGTCGTCAGCGCGTGGGGCTTCGCGAACGCGCGGCGCACGGCCCGGGTCGTCCGCGTCGACGTGCCGATCGCCGGGCTGGCGAGCGCGCTCGACGGCTTCTCGATCGCGCAGGTCAGCGACGTCCATGTCGGGCCGACGATCAAGCGGCCGTACGTCGAGGCGATCGTCGACGCGGTCAACCGGCTCGACGTCGACGTGGTCGCGATCACCGGCGACCTCGTCGACGGCACGGTGCGCGATCTCGCCGACGACGTCGCGCCGCTCGCGCGGCTGCGCGCCCGCGAGGGCGTCTTCTTCGTCACCGGCAACCACGAGTACTACTCGGGCGTCGTGCCGTGGCTGCGCGAGCTGCGCCGGCTCGGCGTCGTCGTGCTGCTGAACGAGCACGTCGTCGTCCGCCGCGGCGGCGCCGCGCTCGTCGTCGGCGGCGTCACCGACTTCGGCGGCGGCCACTTCGACAGCGCGCACGCGAGCGATCCCGTCGCTGCGCTCGCCGGCAGCCCTCGCGACGCCGCCGTCCGCATCCTCCTCGCGCACCAGCCGCGCAGCGCCGCGGCCGCCGAGGCGGCCGGCTTCGACCTCCAGCTCTCCGGCCACACCCACGGCGGCCAGTTCCTGCCGTGGAACTTCTTCGTCCGCCTGCAGCAGCCGTTCACGGCCGGGCTGCACCGCTGGCGCGAGATGTGGGTCTACACGAGCCGCGGCACCGGCTACTGGGGGCCGCCGAAGCGCTTCGGCGCGCCGTCCGAGATCGCGGTCGTGCGGCTCGTCGCGGCGCCGGCGCAGGCCGGCCGCGCAACGCGCGGCGCGGCGGCGGAACCGGCCCTCGCTCGTCCGGTCTGAAACGGCCCGGGACTTACAATCGACGGGTTTTGGCCGGCGCCCGTCTGCGCGCGGCGAGAGGACTCCCCGTGTTCATTTCCGAAGCGTTCGCCCAGGCGGCACCGCCGGCCACCGGCTCGGCCGATCCGATCGGGTTCGGCGGCCTCGGCGGCATGCTGCCCCTGGTCCTGATGTTCGTGGTGCTCTACTTCATCATGATCCGGCCGCAGATGAAGCGGCAGAAGGAGCACAAGGCGATGGTCGACGCGCTCGCCAAGGGCGACGAGGTCGTCACCTCGGGCGGCGTGCTCGGCAAGGTGTCCAAGATCGGCGACACCTTCGTCGGCCTCGAGATCGCCCAGGGCGTCGAGATCCAGATCCAGCGCAGTGCCGTCGTGCAGGTGATGCCCAAGGGCACCGTCAAGTGACCGCCGCCGTCCGGGGGCGCGCACCGTGAACCGCTATCCGCTCTGGAAGTACGCGATCCTCGTGATCGCGCTCGTCGTCGGCATCGTCTACACGCTGCCGAACCTGTTCGGCGAGGCGCCTGCCGTGCAGGTCTCGAGCGGCAAGGTGACGGTCAAGCTCGACGCTTCGATGAAGCAGCGCGTCGAGGACATCCTCGCCAAGGCGAGCGTGCAGCCCGACTTCGTCCAGTACGACGGCAACTCGGTGAAGGCGCGCTTCGCCGACCTCGATGCGCAACGCAAGGCCAAGGACGCGCTCTCGGCGGCGCTCAATCCCGATCCGAGCGACCCGACCTACATCGTCGCGCTCAACCTGCTGTCGCGCTCGCCGCGCTGGCTGACGGCGCTGCACGCGCTGCCGATGTACCTCGGCCTCGACCTGCGCGGCGGCGTCCACTTCCTGATGCAGGTCGACATGCAGGCGGCGCTCACCAAGAAGGCCGACGCGACCGCGGGCGACGTGCGCACGCTGCTGCGCGACAAGAACATCCGCCATTCGGGGATCACGCGCGACGGCAACGCGATCGTCGTGCGCTTTCGCGACCAGGCGACGCTCGCGGCGGCGCGTCCGATCCTCGCCGACCAGCTGACCGACTTCGCGTGGGCCGAGGGCCAGGACGGCACCGACTGGAAGCTCGCCGGCACGCTCAAGGCCGACGCGATCAAGCGCGTCCAGGAAGCCGCGATCACGCAGAACATCACGACGCTGCACAACCGCGTCAACGAGCTCGGCGTCGCCGAGCCGGTGATCCAGCAGCAGGGCGCCGACCGCGTCGTCGTCCAGCTGCCGGGAGTCCAGGACACCGCGAAGGCGAAGGACATCATCGGCCGCACCGCGACGCTCGAGATGCGCATGGTCGACGAGAGCACCGAGGCGCGGATGGCGATGACCGGCGCCGGCCCGGTGCCGTTCGGCGACGAGAAGTACACCGAGCGCGGCGGCGCGCCGCTGATCGTCAAGCGCCAGGTGCTGCTCACCGGCGAGAACCTGACCGACGCGCAGCCCGGCTTCGACGGCCAGACGCAGGAGCCGGCGGTCCACCTCACGGTCGACGCGCGCGGCGCGCGGATCATGCGCGACGTCTCGCGCGAGAACATCGGCAAGCGCATGGCGATCCTGCTCTTCGAGAAGGGCAAGGGCGAGGTGGTGACGGCGCCGGTGATCCGCGGCGAGCTCGGCAACCGCTTCCAGATCTCGGGCCGGATGACGACCGCCGAGGCGAACGACGTCGCGCTGCTGCTGCGCGCCGGCTCGCTCGCGGCGCCGATGGAGATCATCGAGGAGCGCACGATCGGGCCGAGCCTCGGCGCCGAGAACATCGACAAGGGCTTCCACAGCGTCATCGGCGGCTTCTGCGCGATCGCGCTCTTCATGTGCGCCTACTACCTGCTGTTCGGCGTCATCTCGACGCTCGCGCTCGGGCTCAACCTGCTGCTGCTGATCGCGGTGCTCTCGATGCTGCAGGCGACGCTGACGCTGCCCGGCATCGCCGCGATCGCCCTGACGCTCGGCATGGCGATCGACGCCAACGTGCTCATCAACGAGCGCATCCGCGAAGAGCTGCGCGGCGGCGCCAACCCGCAGTCGGCGATCAACACCGGCTACGAGCGCGCCTGGGCGACGATCCTCGACTCGAACGTGACGACGCTGATCGCCGGCCTCGCGCTGCTCGCGTTCGGCTCCGGGCCGATCCGCGCGTTCGCGATCGTGCACTGCCTCGGGATCATCACCTCGATGTTCTCGGCGGTGCTGTTCTCGCGCGGCCTCGTCAACCTCTGGTACGGGCGCCAGAAGCGGCTCAAGTCGGTTTCGATCGGCCAGGTCTGGAAGCCCGGCGCGACCGTTCCCGCGAAGAGCTGACGCCCCGCGCTCTTCGCCTTCTTCCTGCCAGACCGAGGCTGCACCGAGATGGAGTTCTTCCGCATCCGCCGCGACATCCCGTTCATGCGGCATGCGCTGGTGTTCAACGTCATCTCGCTGGTGACGTTCCTGGCCGCGGTGTTCTTCCTCGCGACGCGGGGCTTGCACTTCTCGATCGAGTTCACCGGCGGCACGGTGATCGAGACCGCCTACGCGCAGCCGGCCGACATCCCGAAGGTGCGCACCGCGGTCGAAAGCCTCAACCTCGGCGACGTTTTGGTGCAGAACTTCGGCAGCTCGCGCGACGTGCTGATCCGGGTGCCGCTGCGCGAGGGCGTGAAGCAGTCCGATCTCGTCGCGAGCGTGTTCGCGGCGCTCTGCAAGGCCGAGGGCGGCACCGTCGTGGCGCGCGAGGGCGCCGTCGAGCAGGGTCAGTCGGCGTCGCGCCAGGCGTGCACCGCCGGCGCCGTCGAGCCGGTGCGCCTCTCGCGCAGCGAGTTCGTCGGCCCGCAGGTCGGCAAGGAGCTGGCGCAGGACGGCGCGAAGGCGCTCGCCTTCGTCGTCGTCGGCATCATGATCTACCTGGCGCTGCGCTTCGAGTGGAAGTTCTCGGTCGCCGCGATCGTCGCCAACCTGCACGACGTCGTCATCATCCTCGGCTTCTTCGCGTTCTTCCAGTGGGAGTTCTCGCTGTCGGTGCTGGCCGCCGTGCTCGCCGTGCTCGGCTACTCGGTGAACGAGTCGGTCGTCATCTTCGACCGCATCCGCGAATCGTTCCGCCGCTACCGCAAGATGACCACGATGGAGGTGATCGACCACGCGATCACGAGCACGATCAGCCGCACCATCATCACGCACGGCTCGACGCAGATGATGGTGCTCTCGATGCTCATCTTCGGCGGCCAGACGCTGCACTACTTCGCGATCGCGCTGACGATCGGCATCCTGTTCGGCATCTACTCGTCGGTCTTCGTCGCCGCGGCGATCGCCATGTGGCTCGGCGTCAAGCGCGAAGATCTCGTCAAATCCGCGGCCAAGGATCACGATCCGAACGATCCCAACGCCGGAGCGGTGGTGTAGAGTCGGCGACGCCTTTCTCGGGAACCGGAGCCAACCCGCGCCCATGCCCACTCCCGCCAACCCGACGGCATTGGCTCAGCAGGCGAGGCGGTCGTACGTGGAGCGGCTCCTCGGCGGCGTTCCGACGGTCGTGCAGGCGGTCGACCAAGGCGCGAAGCTGCTCGCAGCGAGCGTCGCCGAGCCGGCCGTCGCGCTGAAGCGCCGCGAGCTGCTGCCCACGTTGCAGACTGCGCTGCCGCACTGGCAGCAGGGCATGATGACGCTGCTGAAGACAGCGCTCGCGAGCGGCACGGTCACGCAGACGCGCCTCGGCGAGCTGCCGGTCGCCGCCTCCGCTGGGTCCGGTCGCGCCGGCGCCAAGCTCAGCCTCGTCGACGACGACACGATCGAGCACGAGATCCTGAGCTCGCGTCTCGCGCTGGCGATGATGGACCGCGCGTCCTGGGAGTTCACCGACCTGCGCTCGCGCATGAACATGCTCGAGAAGCGCGAGGAGCTCGACACCAACGACATCCTGCGCCCGCACGTCTTCGCGCGCATCGTCACCAGCTCGTGGCTCGCCGCGCCGCTCAGCTTCGACGCCTGGCGGATGCTCCAGTCGGTGCTCCACGAGGAGCTCTCGCTCTTCGCCGAGGAGGCGTACCACGAGATCAACCGCTTCCTGCTGCAGCGCCACGTCCTGCCCGAGGTCGACCTGCGGCCGTTCATCCGCCGCTCGAACACCGGCGGTTCGCGCCCCGTCGTCGCTGCCAGCGGCGGCTTCGGCGTCGCCACCGGGCTGAAGGGCGCGACCGACTTCCAGCCGTCGGCCCGCGCACAGAACACCGCATCCGAAGTCCACGAAGAGACGCGCCTGATGACGCGCGCCGGCAGCCTGGCGCGCGGCGGCGAGCCGGCCGATCAGGTGCTGAACCGGCTCAATCGCCTCGTCGGCCGCCAGCTGCCCGATTTCGCGCCGACCTCGCACGCGCCGGCTCCGCCGTCGCCGCGGCTGAGCGCCGCGATCGCCGAGGCGCAGGAAACCGTCGCGCGCCGGCTCGCCGCGGCGGCGCCGGCCACGGACGGCACGCCGCGCACGCCGGTCGGAACGCCGGCGCTGCTCGAGGAGCTGCAGCAGCGCAAGCTCGCGCTCAAGCAGGCGGCCGCGTCGCCGGTGGAGCGCGCGACGATCGAGATCGTCGCGCTGCTCTTCCAGAGCATCCTGATGGAGGACGCGATCCCCGCGACGGTGCGAGTCTGGTTCGCGCGCCTGCAGATGCCGGTGTTGCGCGTCGCCGTCTCGGAGCCGGACTTCTTCGCCACCGTCGAGCACCCGGCGCGCCGCCTGATCGACCGGATGGGCGCGTGCGTGATGGGCTTCGACTCGTCGAGCCGGGTCGTCGGCGACCTGCTCGAAAAGGAGATCAAGCGCGTCGTCCAGGTCGTCGAGGCGTATCCCGACACCGGCCGGCGCGTCTTCCAGACCGTCCTCACCGAGTTCGAGAAGTTCCTCGAGCACTACTTCAGGAACGAGAACGAGGCGTCGAAGAAGGGCGTCTCGCTCGCCGCCCAGGTCGAGCAGCGCGAGACGCTCGCGATCCAGTACACGATCGAGCTGCGCAAGATGCTCAACGACGTCCCGGTGCAGGAGGGCGTGCGCGAGTTCCTGTTCCAGGTCTGGGCCGACGTCCTCGCGACGACAGCCGTGAAGTCGGGCGCGGGCGATGCGACCAAGGAGATGAAGCGCGCCGCTGCCGACCTCATCTGGTCGGCGAGCGCCAAGGTCTCGCGCGCCGAGCGCGCCGAGGTGATCAGGAAGCTGCCGCCGCTCCTGAAGACGCTGCGCGACGGCATGGAGCAAGCGGGCATCCCGCTGCCCAAGCAGGACGAGCACATCCAGCGCCTCAACAACGCGCTCGCCGCGGCGTTCACGGCGAAGGCGGCGGCGATCTCGCACGAGCGCCTCGAGGAGCTGATGGGCCGGCTCGAGACGCTCGAGGAGCTGCTGCCCGAGGCCGAGGACGTCGACATCGACGAGTCGCTCGTGATGGACCTCTCGGGCCACGAGAGCTCCGAGCTCGAGGTCGTCGGCGAGGGCGGCTCGATGCCGACGCCGGCGATGCTCGCATGGGCGCGCGAGCTTCAGGTCGGCAGCTGGTACATGCTCGACTACCGCAACCGCAACGAGCAGGTCCAGCTCGCCTGGCAGGGGATGCGCCGGCAGCTGACGCTCTTCGTCTCGCCGCAGGGGCGCGGCGTGCTGTTCCAGCAGCATCGGCTGGCGGCGTTCCTGCAGGCCGGCCTGCTTGTGCCGGCACAGGAGGAAGCGCTCACGGTCAAGGCGACGCGAAGCGCCATGGCCAAGCTCGACGGCGACCCGAGCCGGTTGCTGAACTAGCGCGACGCGGACCCGCCGTCCGCTCGGGCCTCAGTGGATGAGGCGTTCGTCCTCGGCGACGAAGAGTTCGTCGAGGATCAGCGCGTCGGGCTCCTCGCCGAGGCTCCAGAAGACCATCAGGACGATGATCTTCAGGTCCTCGAGGTCGAGCGGACCGCCCGGGATCGCGCTTGCGCGATCGATCACCATCTCGCGCATCGCCGGCGGCAGGACACCGGCCGACTCGAGGAACGCGATGAACGCGATCGACTGCTCGCCGAGGTGCTCCTGCTCGACAGGCGCATAGACGCGGATGCTCTCGTCGTGCTGCTCGCCGACCTTGGCCTGCGCCGCGGCGGCGACGCCGTCGAGCCAGTTCAGCGCGTCGGCGATCTCGTCGGACTCGAAGCCGACCGAGGTGAGCTTGCGGGTGAGCTGTTCGTGTCCGGGGCAAGCGTCCGGACGCCAGTAGTTCTCGTACAGATAGACGAGGACGTCGAACATGAATCGATGATACCGCAGCGTTTTGTTGCAACCGGGCAGCGGGGACGAACGGCTCGGTGCCCCGAAACAGGGCAATCCTCAGGCCCGCTCGAGGCGCTGGAACCGCTGCCCGGGCAGCCGTGCGACGCGGCCCTCGAGCTCGAGCTCGAGCAGCCGGGCGGACAGCTCGGCAGCGCTCGTCCCGGTGCGGGCGACGAGCTCGTCGAGGCCGATCGGGTCGAAGCTCAGCGCGTCGAGGAGCGGATCGGGAGACCTTGCAACGGCGGCGGACACGGGCCTTGGAGCCGGTCGCAGCGGCCCGAGTTCCTCGACGAT
>JASLGD010000515.1 GCA_030150305.1 Caldimonas sp.
TCGCGTAGACGTCGCCGCGCGGCCAGTAGTGGCCGTTGCCGACGACCTCGAGGTGCTCGAGGGCGCCGCCGGCGCCGCAGCCGGCGTAGTCGTGGCGGACGACGCTCGTGCCGTCGTTGACGCCGGCGATCGGCGCCAGCGTCGTCGCGCTCGGCACGAGGTCGCAGCCGTTGCGCGCCGCCCAGCCCGCGAGCGTCGATTCGACCGAGACGTAGAGGCCCGACTGCAGGCAGCCGCCGTTGCCGCCCGGATAGGGCCAGCACGCATCGCTCGTGCCATGGATGTCGAGCACGGCGACCGGCCGCGCCGGCGTGCAGCCGGCGAGCGCGAACTGGTTCTCGCCCTCGACCGACGCGATCGCGGCGACGACGTCGGCGGCCTCGCAGGCGAGCCGGTGGCTCATCGCCGCGCCGTTCGACATCCCGGTGACGAAGACGCGCTTCGGATCGATCGCCGTGCGCGTCGCGACGTCGGCGAGCAGCGCGCGCAGGTAGCCGACGTCGTCGATCGCAGCGGTGCACGCGCCGCCGCTGACGCAGATGTAGCCGTTGCTGCCGCCGCCCGCGTTCCACGTCCGCGTGCCGTTGGCGTTGAGGAGCTTGCCGCCGGGCGCGTCGGTGCCGTTCGGAAACACCACCGCCATCCCCGCCGCGTTCGCGACCCGTTGCAGGCATTCGGCGCTCGCGAGGTCGCCGTCGAGACACGCGAGCTTGCGCATGCCTTCCTTGTTGCTGCCGCCGCCGTGCAGCGCGACGACGACCGCGATCGGCTGGCCGCACACGTGCGACGCCGGCAGGACGAGGTCGTAGTCGCGGTCGGGCCAGCCGGGCACCGAAAACGTCGCGTCGGCGGCGCCGTCGGCGAGCGCGCCGCCAGGACACGCCGCCGATGTCGGCACGCTCGTGCCGCCACCGCCTCCATTCGTCCCGCCGCTCCCGCCGCCGCCGCAGCCCGCTGTGACGAGCGCCGTCGCGATCGCGATGGCGGCACCGATCCGCCGTGCCATGGTCGTGCTCCCTGTCCTCGTCTCGATGTGAAGGAAAGGTACGCAGCGCGTGCGAAGCCGCGCGTTGACGCGAGGTAAAGATTCGCGTCGCTCGGCAACCGCGCGTCAGCGCGGTCGGCGCAGCTGCGGGTGCGGGCGCGGCTGCCGGCGCGGACGCAGCTGCGAGCGCGCGCGAGCCGCGTCAGCGTTGCCGCTGCAGCCGGCGGTAGGCGTTGAAGTGGCGCACCGCCTGCTTCGCGTCGCCGAGCTGCTGGTGCAGCCGCGCCGCGTTGTAGTGCGCGTCGGCGAGGTCGGGCGCGAGGCGCAGCGCGGCGTGGTAGCTCGCCAGCGCCGCCGCCGCGTCGCCCGTGTCCTCGAGCGCGATCGCGCGGTTGTAGTGGAGCAGCGGCTCGTGCGGCTTCAGGCGCAGCGCCTCGTCGTAGAGATCGATCGCGTCGTCGGGCCGCCCGGTCTCGCAGAGCAGCGCACCGAGGTTGAGGTACGCGTCGGCGTGCGCCGGATCGATCGCGAGCACGCGCCGATACGCCGCCTCGGCGGCGCGCCGGTCGCTCGCCTCGAGCGTCTCGGCGCGGCGAAACCAGGCCGCTGCGTCGGGCGGCGGTGCCGCCGCGCGCGCCGGCGCGCGCTGCAGGAACGACACCGTTCCCGACGCCGGCTGGACCTCGAAGTCCATCACCATCTGCCCCGACTCGGCGTGCCACTGCGATCGCCCCTCGCGCACCGTGACGTCGTTGCCGACCGCGCTGATGCGCAGCCCCGAGAGCGGCAGCTCGCTCGGCAGCGTCGCGCGCAGCTTCCTCAGCGCGGCGAGGATGCGCCGCGGCGGGATCCGCGCCGACTGCAGGTCGACGGCAGTGCGCAGCACGACGACGTCGCGAAACGTGAACCGGTATTCGTTGCGCGGGCCGCGCGACGGCGTCACGAACCCGGATGCGATCAGCCCGGCGATCACGCCGCGCGACAGGCCCAGCATCTCCTGGATGCCGCGAATCGTGTAGGTGTTCGGTTCGCGCTCGCTCGCGGTCACTTCCTGGCCCGCGTCCGCGCGGGAGCGACGGCTTCCTCGACCTTCGCCGCGCGCTTGACGCCCTTGCGTTCCTTGCCCGACGCGGCTTCGGCCGGCGCCGCCGCAGGTGCGGCCGCCTTCGCGGCCGGTGCCGCCTTCTTCGCCGGCGGCGACGCCTTCGAGAGGCTCGCGCGCAGCGCCTCGACGAGGTCGATCACCTGCGCCCCGCCCGCCGCCTCTTCGGGCGCCGCGTGCGCGACGATCTGACGGCCGGCGATCTTCTCGTCGATCGCGGCGAGGATGCGCTTCTTCTCCTCGTCCTCGAACATCGTCGGATCGTAGGTGTCGGTGCTGATCTGGTCGATCAGCTGCATCGCGAGCTTGAGCTCGGCCGGCGAGACCTGGACCTTCTCGATGTCGAGGTCCTTCATCGAGCGCACTTCGTCGGCGTAGAGCAGCTGCTGCAGGACGAGGCCTTCTTCGGCCGGGCGCACCTGGACGACGTACGACTTCGCCTTCCACGCCCACTTCGCGAGCGCGACGCGGCCGCTCTCGCGCATCGCCTGCATGAGCAGGTTGTACGGCTTGGCGCCTCGCTTGTCGGGCGCGAGGTAGTAGGCCTTGTCGTAGAAGATCGGATCGATCGCCTTGTCGGGAATGAAGGCGACGATGTCGATCGTCTGGCTCGGGCTTTCCTGCAGCGCCTTCAGCTCGTCGGGCTGGAAGACGACGAAGCGGTCCTTCTCGAACTCGTAGCCCTTGACCATCTCGGCGCGCTCGACGAGATGGCCGTCCTTCTCGGAGACGTACTGCTGCTTCAGGCGCGAGCCGTCCTTGTCGAGCATGTTGAAGCGCACCGTCGCCGAGCTCTCGGTCGCCGAGTGCAGCTTGACCGGGATCGAGACGAGGCCGAACGAGAGCGAGAGCGATGCGATCGAGCGGGCGGCCATGCGAGGCTCCAGCGGCGCGCCGCGCCGGCGCGAGGGGACCGGGAGCATACGGGCAACGCCCGTGCCTTGTCACCCGGCGCCGTTGCGCCGCGCCGACGGCGAGCGAGCGGCATTCTTCACGGCCGGCGCGCGCACGCCGAGCGTCTTCATGCCGCGCGCGAGCGTCTGCTTCGCCGTCCAGTAGTCGGCCCACGGGTCGCGCGCCTCGAAGCTCAGGTACTCGCGCGCGGTCAGGACCGTCCACTGCGCGCCGCCCTTCAAGGCGCCGAGCTGCTCCCACGCGACCGGCATCGAGACGCCGAGCCCGGGGCGCGAGCGCGCCGAGAATGCCGCCGCGGTCGTCGCGCTGCGGCCGTTGCGCAGGTAGTCGATGAAGATCCGGCCGACGCGATTCGCGCCGCCGCTCTTGGCGACGAAGCGCTCGGGCAACGTCTTCGCCAAATGCGTCACGACCGCGGCCGAGAAGTCCTTCACCGGGTCGTAGTCGAGGCTCGGGGCGATCGGCACGACGACGTGCAGGCCCTTGCCGCCGCTCGTCTTCAGCCAGCTCGCGAGGCCGAGCTCGTCGAGCAGCGCGCGCATCAGCAGCGCCGCTTCCTGCACCTGCGGCCAGCCGACGCCTTCGCCCGGATCGAGGTCGAAGACGATGCGGTCGGGCTGGTCGATCGCGGCGACGGTCGAGTTGCCGGTGTGGAACTCGACCGTGTTCATCTGCGCCGCCGAGACGAGCGCATCGGGCCTGTCAACGCCAGTGCAGTGCGGTGCTGCGGGGCGCAGCCGCAGCTCGCGCACGCCCGGGATGCGCGTCTCCGGGTGCTTCTGGAAGAAGAGCTGGCCGGCGATGCCGTCGGGCGCGCGCACGAGCGAGATCGGCCGCTCGCGCAGGTGCGGCAGGATGCGCTCGGCGACGCTCTCGTAGTAGCGAACGAGCGTCACCTTGGTGATGCCGGTCGACGGATCGATGACGCGCTCGGGGTTCGTGACCTTGATGCTCGTCGTCGGCGCGGCGGTCGCCTTCGGCGTCGTCGGCGTCGTCGGCGCGGCGCGCGCCGGCGCGTCCGGCGCGGCGATCTCGCGCGTCACCTCGCGCGCCGGCTTGTCGGGACGCAGCCCCACGTAGACCGCGTGGCGCACGTGGCCGTCCGGGGTCCACTCGCGAAACGTCGCTTCGACGACGAGCTCGGGCCGCACCCAGCGCTCGCCACCCGAGGCGCGCCGCGACCAGCGGCCCGGCGCGACCTGCGCAGCGTCGAGCGTCGGCGTCTCGGTCTCGATCGCGGCGAGGCGCGCGTGCAGGTCGCGCGCAGTGCGCGCGTCCCAGCCGGTGCCGACGTTGCCTGCGTAGACGAGCACGCCGTGCTCGTACGTGCCGAGAAAGAGGCTGCCGACCTCGCCGCGCGCGCCGCTGCGCTCGCTGAAGCCGCAGACGACGAACTCCTGGCGCAGCGTGCACTTGATCTTCAGCCAGGTGTCGCTGCGCTGCGAGACGTACGGCGCGTCCGGGCGCTTGACGATGATGCCTTCGAGCTGCAACTGCCTGGCGGCCTCGAGCATCTGCGACGGCGTCGCCGGAAACGCCTGGCTGAGGCGGACGCGATCGCTGTCGCGGCCGG
>JASLGD010000621.1 GCA_030150305.1 Caldimonas sp.
CAACGAGGTGCTGCCGCACGCCGACGTCGTCGTCCACGCGGTCAACCCGCTCTACACGCGCTGGGACGAGGCGCTGCCGGCCGCGACCACCGCGATGGCCGTCGCCGAGCGGCTCGGTGCGCGCTTCCTGCTGCCCGGCAACGTCTACAACTACGGCGCGGCGATGCCGGCGCTGCTCGACGAGGCGACGCCGCAGCGCCCGACGACGACCAAGGGCGAGATCCGCGTCGCGATCGAGAACGCGCTCGCCGCGCGCGCGGCGACCGGGCGGCTCGCCGCGACCGTCGTCACCGCAGGCGACTTCTTCGGCGCCGGCAGCGGCAGCTGGCTCGACCAGGTCGTCGTGCGTTCGCTCGCGCGCGGCCGGATCGTCTATCCCGGCGACCCCGCGCTCGTCCACGCGTGGGCGTACCTGCCCGACCTCGCGCGTGCCTTTGTCGCCGTCGCCGCGCTCGACGATGCACCGGCGTTCGAGCGGTTCGCGTTCGCGGGCCATTCGGTCACCGGCGATGCGTTCGTCGCCGCGCTCGAGCGCGCCGCGGCATCGCTCGGGCTGGCGCCGGCGCGCGGCTGGCGACGCGGGACGATGCCGTGGCCGCTCGTCCGGATCGCGGGCATCGCCATTCCGCTCTGGCGCGAGCTCGCGAGGATGTCGTACCTCTGGCGCGTTCCGCACGCGCTCGACGGCAGCCGGCTCGCGGCGCGCTGCCCCGAGCTGCGAACGACGCCGCTCGACGACGCGCTGCGCGCAAGCCTCGCAGCGCTCGGCTTCGCGTCGCCGGAGCACGGCGCAGCCCTGCACCCGGCAGGCTGAACACCGCGAACGCGGGGACGCGACGGGCACGTCGCGTGCTCCCCGTCGGGGCGCGGCGTTTGCGCCATCATCGCCCGTGCCGAAGCCGATGCCGGCCCTGCGCCGGCGGCCTGAACGAGATGAGCCCTGCCGAGATCGACCGAGTGTTCGGCCGCGCCCGCGTGCGGATGACGACGGGCGAGCACGTCGAGGTGTGGCGCGAGGAGGCGCGCGAAGGAGAAGAGCGCCGCTACACCAAGCGCTTCCTCGCGACCGCGAGCGGCGACTTCCGGCCGTGGACCGAGCGCGAGTGGCGCATCCTCGACCGCCTCGGCGCGCGCGGCGACGCCGCCGTCGCGCGCGTCGTCCGCTTCTTCCCCGCCGACGACACCGGAATGCCGCGCCTGCAGACGCGCGACGCCGGGCCCACCGTCGACCAGTGGGCGGCGCTCGTGCCGCTGCGCCGCACCGCGCCGGTCCTGCCGTACGTGTTCGGCGACTGCGCGAACTGGTGGGCGCTCGCGCGCCAGTGCCTGATCGCGTTCGAGCCGCTGCACGCGCTCGGCTTCGTCCACCTCGACTTCAAGGCCGACAACCTCTGCGTGCCGTGGAAGCCGCAGCAGGCGGCGCGGCCCGTCGCCGGCCAGCCGATGACGCCCGACTTCGAGAACCTGGCGCTGATCGACGTCGCGTTCTCGCTCCTGCCCGGCATCGACCTGCCGGGCGCGCTGCCGCTCGCGCGCGAGGCCGGCTTCGAGTACCAGTCGCCGCGCCTGCTCGATGCGCTCGACGAAGGCCGTCGCGGCGACCTGCGGCCGACGCTCGAGCTCGACTGGCGCGTCGACTTCTTCAGCCTCGCTGCGCTGCTGTGGCGCTACCTGCCCGAGATCGACGACGCCGCGGGCACCGGCTGGACGCGCGAGCGCCACGACGCGGCGACCGCGTTCGTGCGCCAGCTGCTCGAGATCCACGGCGCGCCGCTCGGCGCCGAGCGGCCGCACCGCGAGCTGATCGAGCTTGCCGCGCTCCGCCTCGCAGAGCCGCAGCTCGCCGCCGCGCTGCAGGCCGGCAGCAGCTTCGACCCGGAGCGCGCCTGGCCCCACGGCGCGGAGGCGACGCCGCTGACGCGCGTCGTGGCGACGCCGGTCGCGCAGCGCGGCGAGCGGATCGAGCCGCGCTTCGCGGTGCCGCCGGCGACCGGCGCCCCGACACCGGCCGGAGCCGTCGAACCGCCGGGCCCTGCGAGCGTCGAGGCGAACGAGCCGGCGCCGTCTGCGTTCGCGCCCGCTGCCGCTGCACCGCCGGTCGTCGACGACGAGGTCGCACCGATCGGCGCGGGCGTCGACGTTCCGATCGACGTCGAAGTCGATGTGCCGGTCGACGTCGCGCTCGACGTTCCGCTCGCAGCACCCGCTGCGCACGCGGTCGACATCCCGATCGACGACGCTGCGACGATCGACCTCGGCGCCGGCGCCGCCGCCGCCGCCGCGCGTGCGGCCGATGCGCCGTTCGCGCGCACCATCGACGCATCGCCTGCGCACCGGGTCGAAGCACCGCGCGGCGAGCCCGTCGCGGGCACCGCGCCTTCGCCCATCGCAGCGGCGGTCGGCGGTCCACCGCCGACGTTGCCTGCCCGGGCGACGTCGCTCGACAGCCACCTGTCGACACCGATCGTCGCGCTGCGCGAAGGCGAGCCGACGTGGCGAACGCTGCCCGAGCCTGCGAGCCGCGATGCGAGCGACGACGACGCTGCGCCGCAAGCGGACGTGCTCGCGCTCTCCGACAGCACGCCAGCCGCCGCGCCGGTCGCCGCTGCGGACGCCGGCGACGACGCGGCGCAGCGCACGCCGGGTCGGCCGCGCACCGCGGCGTCGTCGCCGCTGCCGATCCTCGCCGCCGCCGGCGCCGGTGCGATCGTCGTCG
>JASLGD010000587.1 GCA_030150305.1 Caldimonas sp.
ACTGGCTCGCGGACCGCACGGTGTTCCTCGACAACCGGCAGATGGATGGCAAGGTCGGATTTTTCGTCGTCACGCCGCTCGCGCTCGACGCGACCGCGGCGACGGTGCTCGTCGAGCGCGGCTGGGCGCCGCGCAACTTCGCGGCCCGCGACGTGCTGCCCGCGGTCGCGACGCCGGCGGGCGAGGTCACCGTCGTCGGCACCGTCGCCGCGTCGCCTGCCCGGCTGTTCGACTTCGGCGGCGCGGCGAGCGGGCCGATCCGGCAAAATCTCGACATCGACGCGTTCGCGCGCGAAACCGGCCTCGCGCTCCTGCCGCTGTCGATCGTGCAGGGCGACGCCGGCGCTGCCGCCGACGGTCTCGTCCGCCACTGGCCGCAACCCGCGGCCGACGTGCAGAAGCATTACGGCTACGCGGCGCAGTGGTTCGCCATCGCGGCGGCCATCGCGATCCTCTATGTCTGGCATCGATTCATCCGCCCCGGCAAGCCCTGACTCCTCGCTGCTCGTCAACTTCAGCGTGCATTCGCTGCCGTCGACGCGCGACGCCGTGGCGCTGCGCCGCACCGAGCGCGGCCGCTGGACGATGGTGCTCATCCTGATCGTCTGCGCCGCACCGGTGATCGCGTCGTACTTCGCCTACTTCGTCGTGCGTCCGCAGACGCGGACGAACTACAGCGAGCTGATCACGCCGACGCGGCCGATCCCGGCGACGCTGCCGCTCGTCGACCTCGGCGGTGGCGCGGTCGCGCCGCGCTCGCTCGTCGGCCAGTGGCTGGTCGTCGTCGTCGCGCGCGGTGCCTGCGACGGCCGCTGCGAACGCCATCTCTGGCTGCAGCGCCAGCTGCACGCCGCGCTCGGTGCGCAGCAGGGGCGTGTCGACAAGGTCTGGCTCGTCGACGACGACGGCTCGCCGCGGCCCGAGACGTTGCGCGCGATCGGCGCCAGCGCCGATGCGAAGGCGACGTTCGCCGCGACGACGGTCTTGCGCACGCCGCGCGACGCGCTCGCGGCCTGGCTCGCGCCGGCGCCCGGCCGCGCGCTTGAGGACCACCTGTACGTCGTCGACCCGCGCGGCGACTGGATGATGCGCGTCCCGGCCGACGCCGACCCGGCGCGCCTGAAGCGCGATCTCGACCGCCTGCTCGGCGCGTCCGCGGGCTGGGACCAGCCAGGACGCTGACCGATGAACGCTCCGGCCGCCGCCGCCTACGACCTCGCGCCGCTCGCCGGCGTGCTCGCCGTCGGCACCCTGATCGCGCTCGTTCCGCTCGGGTGGACGTGGCGACGACGGCGCGACGGCGACGCACCCGCGCTTCGGCTGCAGGCATTCGCCTGGCTCGTCCTCTTCCTCACCTTCGACCTGGTCCTGCTCGGCGCCTACACGCGATTGAGCGACTCGGGGCTCGGCTGCCCCGACTGGCCGGGCTGCTACGGCCACACGAGTCCGCTCGGCGCCGGCACCAGCATCGCCGCCGCCGAGGCCGCGGTCCCCACCGGGCCGGTCACGGCATCGAAGGCGTGGGTCGAGATGCTGCATCGCTACGCCGCGACGGCGATCGGCGTGCTCGTCATCGCGCTGCTGGCGATGGCGTGGCGCACGGCGCGGCGCAGCGACGGCCGGATCAGCGCCCGCTGGGCGCTGCTGACGCTGCTCTGGATCTGCATGCAAGGCGCGTTCGGCGCGCTGACGGTGACGATGCGGCTCTATCCGGCGATCGTCACGCTGCACCTGCTCGCCGGCTACGGCCTGCTCGCGCTGCTCGCGATCCAGGCCGAGCACTACGGGCCGAGACCGCTCGCGCTCGCGCCGTCGCTGCGGCGCGGTCTGCTCGCGGTCGCCGCGCTCACGATCGCGCAGGCCGCGCTCGGTGGTTGGGTCAGCAGCAACTACGCCGTGCTCGCGTGCCGCGACTTCCCGACCTGCCAAGGCAGCTGGTGGCCCGACATGAGCGCCGCCGGCTTCGTCGTCGCGCGGCCGCTCGGCGAATCGGGCGACGCCGGCTATCTGCCGTTCCCGGCGCTGACCGCGATCCACATGGCGCATCGGATCGGCGCGGTCGTCGTCCTGCCGGCGCTCGTCGCGCTCGCCTGGCGGCTGCACGCGGCCGGCGCAGCGACGCGTCCGTGGGCACTGGGTTTGCTCGCTCTTGCGGCATGGCAGGCAGCGAGCGGCCTTGGCAACGTCGTGCTCGGCTGGCCGTTGTTCGCGGCGGTCTCGCACACCGGCGGCGCCGCCGCGCTCGTCGTCGTGCTGACGCTGCTGCTCGCGCGGAGCGCGCCGCGCACGGTGGCGCGCGACGACGCAGACCGGCGGGTGGCGTCGCCGTCGCCCGCGTGGCGCACTAGGATCGGCTGATGTCCGACGCGATCGTCTCCGCTGCCCCGCGCGTCGTCTCGCTCGGTGCCAAGCTGCGCCAGTACTACGCGCTGACGAAGCCGCGCGTCGTCCAGCTGATCGTCTTCTGCGCGGCGATCGGCATGCTGCTCGCCTCGCCGGGACTGCCCGAGTGGCGCCCGGCGCTGTTCGGGGTCGTCGGCATCTGGCTCGTCGCTGCCGCCGCCGCGGCGTTCAACTGCCTGGTCGAGCAGCACATCGACCGACGCATGGCGCGCACGTCGTGGCGCGCGACCGCGACGGGCGAGCTGACGCCGCTGCAGGCGCTCGTCTTTTCCGCGCTGCTCTGCATCGCCGGGAGCGCGATCCTCGCCTTCGAGGTCAATACGCTCGTCGTGTGGCTGACGCTCGCGACGTTCATCGGCTACGCGGTCGTCTACACGCTGGTCCTCAAGCCGCTCACGCCGCAGAACATCGTCATCGGCGGCGCGTCGGGCGCGATGCCGCCCGTGCTCGGCTGGGCGGCGATGCGCGGCGAGGTCTCGCCCGAGGCGCTCATCCTGAGCCTCATCATCTTCGTCTGGACACCGCCGCACTTCTGGGCGCTCGCCCTCTACCGTGCCGAGGACTACCGGCGCGCCGGGCTGCCGATGCTGCCGGTCACGCACGGGTCCGAGTTCACCCGGCTGCACGTGCTCCTCTACACGCTCGTCCTGTTCGCGGCGACGCTGCTGCCGTTCGTCTCCGGGCTGAGCGGCGGCATCTATCTCGCCGCCGCGATCGTTCTCGGCACGATGTTCAGCGGCTACGCATGGCAGCTCTGGCGCAACTACTCCGATGCGCTCGCGCGGCGGACCTTCCGCTTCTCGATCGTCCACCTCACGCTGCTCTTCGCCGCGCTGCTCGTGGACCACTATCTCTGGCCGCTCGTGGCATGACGACGACCCGGCGCGCGTTCTTGATCGGTGCCGTCGCTCTCGCGGCAGGTTGCGACCGGATCGCCGGCGTCGGCGGCAAGCCGACCTTCCACTTCACCGACATCACCGGCGCCGAGTTCGCGCGCAAGCTCGAGCTGCCCGACGCGGACGGCAAGCCGCGCAGCCTCGCCGACTGGCGCGGCAAGGTCGTCGTCGTCTTCTTCGGCTACACGCAGTGCCCCGACGTCTGCCCGACGACGATGGCCGAGCTGGCGCAGATCCGGACGATGCTCGGTGCGCAGGGCGACCGCCTCGAGACCGTCTTCGTCACGATCGATCCCGAGCGCGACACTCCCGAGGTGCTGAAGGCGTACGCCGCGAACTTCGGCCCCAACGTCGTCGCACTCCGCGGCAACGCCGAGCAGACCGCCGCCGCGGCGAAGGAATTCAAGGTCTTCTACGCCAAGGTTCCGGGCAAGGCCCCCGGCAGCTACACGATGGACCACAGCGCCGCGTCGTTCGTCTTCGACCCCGAAGGTCGCGTTCGCCTCTTCGTCCCCTACGGCGCCGATCCGAAGCTGCTCGCCGGCGACGTCAAGCAGCTCCTCTCCGCATAAAGAAAGACGGCCTCGAAGGGCCGTCTTTCGATCGGTCCCGAAGGGACCGGCCCCTCCCTCTCGGAGGGAGGGGAGCGCAGCTGGGGAGGGGCAGCCCTGTCTTCGAAGAAGGCGCGAAGCTCAGGCGCGCGGCTAGGCCGCGTGCGCCAGGGCTTTGCGCATCTTCTTCATCGCCGCGACCTCGATCTGGCGGATGCGCTCGGCGCTGACGCCGTATTCGCCCGCCAGGTCGTGCAGCGTCATGCCGCCCGAGCTGTCGTCGTTGACCTTGAGCCAGCGCTCCTCGACGATCCTGCGGCTGCGCGCGTCGAGCGACTCGAGCGCGAGCGCGATGCCGTCGCCGGCCAGCCAGTCGCGGTTCTTGCCCTCGATCACGCGGGTCGGCTCGCTGCTCTCGTCGGCCAGATACGAGATCGGCGCGTAGCCCTCCTCGCCGTCCTCGACCTGCGGCTCGAGGGCGACGTCGCCGCCAGACAGGCGCGTCTCCATCTCGAGGACTTCCTCGCGCTTGACGTTCAACGTCTCGGCGAGCGTGTCGACCTCGCCTTGCGTCAGCGAGGCGCGGTGCGTGTCCTCGTCGCCGGCGTCGTCCTTCAGGCTCTGCTTCATCGAGCGCAGATTGAAGAAGAGCTTGCGCTGCGCCTTGGTCGTCGCGACCTTGACCATCCGCCAGTTCTTCAGGATGTACTCGTGGATCTCGGCCTTGATCCAGTGCATGGCGTAGCTGACGAGCCGGACGCCCTGGTCCGGGTCGAACCGCTTCACGGCCTTCATCAGGCCGATGTTGCCTTCCTGGATGAGGTCGCCGTGCGGCAAGCCGTAGCCGAGGTACTTGCGCGAGATCGAGACGACCAGGCGCAGGTGCGACACGACCAGGCGTCCGGCCGCGGCCAGGTCGCCGTGGTCGCGCAGGCGGCGGGCGAACTCGGTCTCCTCTTCCTGAGTCAGAAGAGGGACGCGGTTGACCGCTCCGATGTACGCGTCGAGGTTGCCGAGGGAAGGGACCAACGCCCACGGGTCACGGAGGGCGAGGGCGTTCGGGGTTGCATCGTTCATGACGGAATAAGACCCTTTCCGGCCGAATCGGTTCCGCGCATATTAGCACTCGGGCCCCCAGAGTGCTAAGGCGCACGCAATCGCTGCGATCAAGGCTCCCTATAGACCGGCAAATGTGGGACCCGGGCGCCGGTGCCGGCCCCGCCAGGCTCAGCTGAAGCCGGTGTCGGCACGCTCGAGGAGGTCGTCGAGCGCCGACAGGAGCTCGTTGACCCCGACCGGCTTCGTCAGGTAGCGGACCGCGCCCGCATCGAGAGCGGCGTCGACCTGCTGGGTGGTCGCGTCTGCCGAAACGACGATCACCGGGATCGCGGAGGTCGCCGGGTCGGCCTTGAGGTGGTGGAGGAGGTCGAGCCCGGCCATGTCGGGCAGATGCATGTCGAGCAGGAGGAGGTGGGGACGGCGCTCGCGGACCGCCGCCAGACCGCCGAGCCCGGTCGTCGCCACCTCGAGCTGCACCTGCGCGCGCTGCGCGACGATGCCGCGCATGACCTCGATGTTGGTCTCGTTGTCCTCGATGTAGAGCACGATCCGGCGGTGGTAGTCGGCCGAGAGCGCCGCGAGGTCGTCGAGCGACGACGGCACCGTGTCGGGGTCGATCGCCTTCGGCAGCCGGAGAATGAACGACGAGCCCTGCCCGGGGACGCTCTTGACCCGGATCGATCCGCCCATCAGCTCGGCGAGCCGGCGGCTGATGACGAGCCCGATCCCGGTCCCCTGGAGCGCCGTGCGCTCGCGGCCGAGGCGGTTGAACGGCCGGAACAGCTCTTCCATCTGCTCGGGCGTCATGCCGAGGCCGGTGTCGGTGACGGACACCTCGACCAGGTCGGGGCCGCCGAGCCGGCTCGCGACGTGCACCCGACCGCCGTCGATGTTGTACTTGACGGCGTTGCTCAGCAGGTTGGTGAGGATCTGCTTGACGCGGGTCGCGTCGCCAAGGATCGCCGACGCCTCCGGCGCGAGCTGGGCGCTGATCCGGATGCCGCGCTTGGCGGCGTCGCTGGCGACCAGCGCCGATGTCGACTCGACGAGCTCGGCGAGGTCGAGGGTGCCGGTCTGCAGGCGGAGGTTGCCCGAGTCGATCCGTGACAGGTCGAGGACGTCGTTGATCATCTCGAGCAGATGCCAGCCGGCCTGCTGGATCTGCGCGACCCACGGCCGCTGCCCGGCCGTGAGCGGATTGCGGCGGTCGATCTCGAGCAGCTGGGCGAAGCCGAGCATCGCGTTGAGCGGCGTCCGCAGCTCGTGGCTCATCCGCGAGAGGAAGTCGTTCTTGGCGCGGTTCGAAAGCTCGGCCGCCTCGCGCGCTCGCTCGGCTTCTTCGAGCCGCAGGTGCTCGGTGATGTCCTCGACGACGCCGACGATCCGCCACGGCGCGTTGTCGGCGCCGCGCAGCAGCGAGACCGTCGAGCGAACCCAGACGATCTCGCCGGCGCGGTTGATGCAGCGCTTGTGCCGCCGGTACATCGGGATCTCGCCGTGCACGAGCTGGATGGTCAGCAGCTCGTCGTTGGCGAAGTCCTCGGGATGCGTGAGCGCCGCCGGGCTCAGCTGCGTCAGCTCGGCCTCGCTGTAGCCGGTCAGCTCGCAGAAGCGCGGGTTGGCCTGGATGATGCGCCCGTCGAGGTCGGTGTAAACGACGCCGATCGGGACGTTGTCGAGGATGTTGCGGAAGCGCTGCTCGCTCGCGCGCAGTGCCGTCTCGGCGACGTGCCGCTCGGCGACCTCGGCGCGCAGCGCCGCGGTGCGCTCGCGAACTGCGCTCTCGATGCGTCGCGTGCGCCCGGTCGTGATCAGGAGCGAGGCGCCGAGCATCGCCGCCGACAGCAGACCGACCACCGCGATCGTCCACGCGCTGCGGTTGGCGGCGTCGGGAACGTCGTCGGCCTCGGCACCGACGCGCAGGTCCCATTGCCGGCCGGCGAAGTCGAGCGAGCGCTCGTTGCCCAGCGCCGCGCGCTCGATGTCGCAGCCGCTGCCGCCGGCGAGGCGCGGGCGACTGGACGACGGATCGCCGTCGACGACGCACAGCCGCAGGTAGGGCGGGACCTTGCCCGCGACGGCCGCGAGCTGCGCGTCCATCCGCACGTTGACGAACACGACGCCGCGCAGCGCGGCGCGGCGGTCGGCGGCGCTCGCCGGCTCGCCGTCGTACACGGCCTGATAGATCGAGATCCCGGTGCGCCGGTCGTTCGGATCGTTGGGTGCGATCGGGACGCCGGCCGTGGCCGATGGCTCGCCGCTCTCGATCGCTCGCACGATCGCGCGTCGCGACGTTTCGACCGCGAGGCCGTTGATCCCGAGCAGCGCGGCGTTGCCTTGCAGCGGCTCGACGAGGCGAACCGCGACGACGTCGTCGCCGCGCAGCAGCATGCCCGCCGCGCCGCCCGCCGCCGGGAGCACGTCGGCGCCGTCGTTGACGCGGAATCCGGCGAGGCCGTCGGCGCGCGCGCGCGCTTCGAACGCGGCGATGTCGTCGCGGCGCAGCCGCTCGCTCCAGCCCATCGCGGCGACCGCGGTCGAGCCGAGCCAGCGCTGCGCGGCGACACGCAGCTCCGGGCGCCCCGGATGCCGGCTGACGGTGAAGACGGCGCGCAGCGCCTCGAGCGCGTCGAGCGGCTCCTCGAGCTGCGTCGCGAGCGTCAGCGAAGCGTTCGACGCGTCGTGCGCGAACGTCGCGCGCACGCGCGCGTCGTTCCAGCGCGTCGCCTGGGCGATGCCGAGGCCGAGAAAGAGCATCACCAGCGACATCGTCAGGCCGACCGACAGCCGCCTCGGCGCCCACTCGGAGCGCGGGCGTCCGATCAGCGTGAGGACGACCGGCGTTGCGATCAGCAGGCCGGCGAGGTCGCCGATCCACCAGACGCCCCAGGTCGACGCGACCTTGCCGGCGCCGATGACACCGGCGGCGCGCAGCGCGAGCGACGCGATCGTCGGCGCGACGACGCTGCTCGCCGCGCAGCAGGCGAGAAACGCGGCGATGTCGCGCGGCACGGTCAGCGTCAGGGTGCGCGACACGAAGCGACGCACGAGCGCCGCACCGAGCGCCGCCTGCAGCGTCGCCGCAAGCGCGATCGCGGTGGCGAGCAGCAGCGCCGTCGTCGGCTCGTGGCGGCCGCGCGAAGCGTCGAGCGCGAGCTGGACGGCGAGCGCGCCCACGGCGACGCCGCCCAGCATCCGCCAGCCGTAGACGAGAACGCTCGCGAGCGCGATTCCCGCCGCGGGGTCGAGCGGCGACGCGCAGCTCGGCGGCATGCCGAGCACGAGCGCGACGGTGCCGGCGAGAGCGACCGCGAGCGCCGTCAGCGCGAGCGGCAGCAGCCACTCGACCCAGCCGACGGGCGGGACGATGGGAACCGGAACGACGGGAGCGGCGCGCTGCATCTGCGGACGGCCGCTCGAGTCCTAGACGTTGAAGAGGAAGTTCAAGACGTCGCCGTCCTTGACGACGTAGTCCTTGCCTTCGGAGCGCATCTTCCCGGCCTCCTTGGCTCCCTGTTCGCCGCCGAGCGCGACGTAGTCGTCGTAGGCGATCGTCTGGGCGCGGATGAAGCCGCGCTCGAAGTCGGTGTGGATGACGCCGGCTGCCTGCGGCGCCGTGTCGCCGACGTGGATCGTCCAGGCGCGGACTTCCTTCGGCCCGGCGGTGAAGTACGTCTGCAACCCGAGCAGCGCGAACGCGGCGCGGATCAGGCGAGCGAGGCCGGGCTCGGTCTGGCCCATCTCGGCGAGGAACATCGCGCGGTCGGCCTCGTCCATGTCGGCGAGCTCGGCCTCCGTCTTGGCGCAGATCGCGACCACCGGCGCGCGCTGCTTCTGCGCGTACGCCCGCAGCCGGTCGAGGTGCGGGTTGTTCTCGAAGCCGTCCTCGGCGACGTTGGCGACGAACATTGCCGGCTTGGCCGTGATCAGGCAGAGCGGCTTCAGGACCGCCTGCTCCTCCTTGCTGAACGGAACCGAGCGCACCGGCTGCGCCTCGTTCAGCGCCTGCTCGCACTTGGCGAGGACGTCGACCAGCCGCTTGGCGTCCTTGTCGCCGCCCGCCTTGGCGACCTTGCCGTAGCGCGCGAGGCTCTTCTCGACGGTCGCGAGGTCGGCGAGGCAGAGCTCGGTCTGGATCACCTCGATGTCGGCGACCGGGTCGATCCTGCCGGCGACGTGGACGACGTTCGGGTCGTCGAAGCAGCGCACGACGTTGACGATCGCGTCGGTCTCGCGGATGTGGGCGAGGAACTGGTTGCCGAGGCCCTCGCCCTTGGACGCCCCGGCGACGAGCCCGGCGATGTCGACGAACTCGACGATCGCTGGGACGACGCGCTCTGGCTTGACGATCGCGGCGAGCTTGTCGAGGCGCGGGTCGGGAAGCTCGACGACGCCGACGTTCGGCTCGATCGTGCAGAACGGATAGTTCTCGGCCGCGATGCCGGCCTTGGTGAGAGCGTTGAAGAGGGTGGACTTGCCGACGTTGGGCAGGCCCACGATGCCGCATTTGAGGCTCATGAGAGGCTCAGGAGGAAGCTCCTGGCGCGTGGGTGAACGGCGGATTTTAGGCGGCGCCTACACTCGGCCGTCGGCAGCCGCAGGAGGCGCTCCGTGACGCAATTGCAGACTCTCGTCCCGCAGCGAAAGGACCTCGGCGGCGGCTTCATGGTGCGCAGGCTGCTGCCCGCGGCCGACCGCCGCTCGGTCGGTCCCTTCGTGTTCTTCGATCACTTCGGGCCGGTCGACGTTCCCGCCGGCGCGCACCACGACGTCCGGCCGCACCCGCACATCGGCCTCGCGACGCTCACCTACCTGCTCGAGGGCGCGATCGTGCATCGCGACTCGACCGGCGTCGTGCAGCGGATCGAGCCGGGCGCCGTCAACTGGATGTCGGCGGGTCGGGGCATCGTCCACTCGGAGCGAACTCCCAAGGAGCTGATCGGCCGCGCGCACCGCAGCCACGGCCTGCAGTTCTGGGTCGCGCTGCCCGAGGCTCTCGAAGGCTCGGCGCCGTCGTTCCAGCACGTCGCGGCCGAGCGGATCCCGCGCCTGCAGGTCGCGGGCGCCACGGTCGACGTCGTCGTCGGCTCGGCGTTCGGTGCGACCTCGCCGATCGAGACGGCGTCCCCGACGCTCGCGGCGCTGATCGCGCTCGGCGCCTTCGGCGCACCGGAGCTCGTGCTCCCTGCCGCCGATGCCAGCGAGCGGGCGCTCTATCCGCTCGACCATCCGATCGAAGTCGACGGCGAGCGCTACGACGAGGGCACGCTCGTCGTCCTCGCGCCGGGGACGTCGCCCCGCGTCGCCGCGCCGCGCGGCGGCCGCGTCGTCCTCGTCGGCGGCGAACCGCTCGGGCACCGCTTCCTGTCGTGGAACTTCGTCGCGACGACGCGCGAGAAGATCCGCGCCGCCGAGGACGACTGGCGCGCGCAACGCTTCCCGCCCGTGCCGGGCGAGACCGAGTTCATCCCGCTTCCCGAGCGGCCGCCTCTGCCACCGGGCGACGCGACCGTGCCGGGAGCAGCATGAGCGCGTTGCCCGAGACCGCGAGCGCCGCGCCGGCCGCGGTCAGCGGCGTCGGCCGAAAGCCTTCGAGCAGCAGCGAGACGACGAGCGCCAGCAACGGCGTCATGACCGCGACCGTTCCGGCGCGGCCGACGCCGACGCGGTCCTGCAGCGTCAGGAAGCACGCGAACGCGAGCACCGATCCGGCGAACGCGAGGTAGACGAGCGAGAGCCACCAGCTCGCCGCAGTCGGCAGCGCGAGGGCGCGACCGTCGCCGATCGCCGCCGCGACGATCGTCGCCGCGACGGCCCCGTACAGCATGCCGTAGCCGATCGCGGCGAGGAGCGGCACGCCGCGCTTGCGATTTCGGCTTGCGACGAGGCTGCCGATCGACGACAGCAGCACCCCGACGGCGGTGGCCGCGGCCCCGAGTCGCGCGTCGGCGTGGCCGTCGTGCTGCCGCATCTCGGGCCAGAACATCAGCGCGACGCCGCCAAGGCCGCAGGCGCCGCCGACCGCGAAGCGCCTGCCGAACGGAGCGCCGAACAAGAGCGCCGCACCGATTCCGGAGACCAGCGGCGACGCCGAGTAGCCGACCGCGACGAGCCCCGACGGCACGAAGCGCTCGGCCTGGTAGACCGCGACGTACGCGAGGCCGTAGAGGAACGTCCCTTGCAGCGCGAGCGCGGCGTGGTCAGCGGCCGAGCACACGAGCCGGTCGCCGCGCCAGCGCGCGACCGCGAGCGCGCCGCTGCCGGCCAGCGCGAAGCGCAGCGCGACGCCGAGCTCGGCGGGAAAGCCCGCGAGCTGGTACCTGATCGCGTGCCACGTCGTGCCCCAGACGAGCACGCAGACGACGAACAGCTGCCACGTGCGCAGGCGCTGCATCGCGCGATCACGCGAACGCGATCGTCGCCGCGCCTGGCATGCCGACCGCGAGCGTGCGGCCGACGCCCTCGACGACGACCGCGTTCATCGCGAACGTGAGCGCACCGTCGAGGCGCGGGTCGGCGCGGTACTGCGCGAGCACGTCGCCGACGGCGTGGCCGCGACTGCCGGTCTGCGGATCGACGTCCGGGATCGAGCAGCGCGAGCACGGCTTGACGAGCTTCAGCCGCACCTCGCCGCCGTCGGCCGCGAACACGATCTCGTCGAGGTGGTCCTCGCCGTGCGCGTCGACGCCCGAGACGACGAGGTTCGGCCGCAGCCGCGCCATCGTCGCCGCCGCTTCGCCGGCGAGCGCGAGGCGGCGGTTCAGCTCGCCGAGCGATGCCGTCGACGCGACGAGCAGCGGGAAGCCGTCCTGGAACGCGGTCGGCGCGTCGACCGCGCCGGTCCAGCGGCGGTTGGCGCGGCGCGCCGCCTCGGGATCGAAGCGCGCCAGCCGCAACGGCCGGCCGAGGAAGTCGGTGAACCACTGCGCGCAGAGCGCGCCCATGTCGTACGCGG
>JASLGD010000599.1 GCA_030150305.1 Caldimonas sp.
TCACCGGCGGCAGCGCGGGGCGACCTGCGCTGCCGCCTTCTCGTTTGCGAACGGCGCCGGCGTCACGACCAGAGCGAGCGCACGCGCGCGGCGACGTCGACCGGCGCGTGAGCGCTCGCCGCCGCGGCTTCTTCGACGCGGGCCGGCGCCGGCGCGACGTGCTCGAAGAGACCCTGCAGCGACGGCGGAACGAAGCGGCTGATCGCGCCGTAGACGTGGCGGTCGCCGAACGCGGTCTGCTGCGACACGTAGAAGCGCTGCGGCACGAGCAAATGGAGGTGATGGCGAGCGCGCGTCATCGCGACGTAGAGCAGCCGCCGTTCCTCCTCGATCTCGGCCGCGCTGCCGGTCGCCATGTCCGACGGCACGCAGCCGTCGACGACGCGCAGAACCGAGACCGCGCCCCATTCCTGGCCCTTGGCCGAATGGATCGTCGACAGGATCAGGTAGTCCTCGTCGAGCCCGGGCGTTCCGGCGTCGTCGCTCGCCGCGGCCGGCGGGTCGAGCGCGAGCTCGGTCAGGAAGCGCTCGCGCGACGGATAGCCGCCGGCGAGGCGGACGAGGTGCGCGACGTCGGCGGCGCGCGGCGCCGGGTCGTCGTGCAGCCGCTCGAGCAGCGGCCGGTACCAGCGCTCGACGGCAGCGAGCTCGCCGGGCCAAGGCGAGCGGTCGCTCCGCAGCGCGGCATAGAGCGCGACGAATTCGTGCCACGCGGGGGCACTCGCCGCCGCCGGCGCGAACGTTCGCAGCTGCTCGAGGGCATCGCCGCCGGCGGCGATCGCTGCGAGCACGCGTTCGGCGGTCGCCGGGCCGACTCCGGGAACGAGCTGCAGCGCGCGCAGGGCGGCGCGCTCGCCGTGCGGATTGGCGGCGAAGCGCAGCACCGCGAGGACGTCCTTGACGTGCGCGGCGTCGAGAAAGCGCAAGCCGCCGTACTTGACGAACGGAATGTCGCGCCGCGCCAGCTCGAGCTCGAGCGCGCTGCTGTGCTGGCTGCTGCGAAAGAGCACCGCCTGGCTCTTCAGCGCCAGGCCCGATTCGCGCAGCGCGAGGACGCGCTCGGCGACCCACGCCGCCTCGGCCGCTTCGTCGTCGACCCAGACGAGCGCCGGACGCTCGCCGCCGCGCTCGCTCCAGAGCTGCTTGACGTGGCGCTCGGCAGCGAGCGCGATGACCGCGTTCGACGCCGCCAGCAGCGGCGCCGTCGAGCGGTAGTTCTGCTCGAGCGTGAGGACGGTCGCGGGCGGCTCGAACTGCGCCGCGAAGTCGAGGATGTTCCTGACCTCGGCGGCGCGAAACGAGTAGATCGACTGCGCGTCGTCGCCGACCACCGTGAGGCCGCGGCCGTCCGGGCGAAGCGCATGGACGATCTCGGCCTGGATCCGGTTCGTGTCCTGGTACTCGTCGACGAGGACGTGGTCGAAGCGCGAACGGATCGTCGCCGCGACCGCCGGCGACGCCATCGCCTCGGCCCACCAGACGAGGAGATCGTCGAAGTCGAGGACGCGCTGTGCCTGCTTCTCGGCGACGTAGGCGGCGAAGAGGCGCCCGAGCGTGTCGGCGTGCTCGCTGCACCACGGGAACGCATCGGCGAGAACGGCGGCGAGCGGACGGCGCGAGTTGACCGTGCGCGAGTAGATCGCGAGGCACGTCGACTTCTGCGGGAAGCGACGCGCACCGCTGGCCACGCCGAGGCGCTGGCGCAGGAGGTGCAGCAGGTCCTCGGAGTCGGCGCGATCGTCGACGGTGAACGCCGGGTCGAGGGCGACCTGGTCGGCGACGCTGCGCAGCAGCCGCGCGCCGATGCTGTGGAACGTGCCGCACCACGGCAGCTTCGGCGCCCGCTGCAACGCGGCAAGGCCGAGCGCGTCGTGCAGCGCGCGGCCGACGCGGCGCTCCATCTCGAGCGCAGCGCGGCGCGAAAAGGTGAGCAGCAGCAGCCGGTTCGGATCGGCACCGGCGACGACGAGACGCGCGACCCGCGCGGCGAGGGTCATCGTCTTGCCCGAGCCCGCACCGGCGACGACGAGCAGCGGCGGCGTCGCCGCGGCGGGCACGCCGTCGTCGATGCCGAAGCCGGCGGCACGCCGCTGCGCGTCGTTGAGGCCGGCGAGGAGCGAAGCGGTTCCGGGCGACGGCATGGACATGGGACGGGAGCGCTCGCGTTCGGATTGCGGCGACTGTAAATCCATCCAGCCCTGCGGCGCCGAATCGGGCACGTCAAGGCGGCCGCCGATGCTTCAGGTCGACGCCCGTGTGCCGATAGCGCGACATGGGCTCGACTTCGAGAGCGGCGCCGGCGCCGCGCGCCGCCCCCCGGCGCTGACGACGATGGCCGGCGAATCGGGATTCGCCGCGCTCGCCGAGGGTGAGCTGCGGCCGGTCGAGGTGGCCGCGCCCGTCGTGCGCTGGCGCGTCGCCGCGACGCCGTCGGTCGAGGACGATGCCGAGGCCCGCTTCTCGCGCCAATTCGCCGCCGAGTGGCTCGCGCTCCTGTTCGCGCTCGCGGTCGTCGGCGCGCTGATCGCCTGGTCGCTCTTCAAGTCGCACGAAGCGCGCGACGCGACCGAGCGCGACCGCCTGCGCGTGCAGGCGCGCGTCGTCGAGGACAACGTCGGCCAGCAGATCGACGGCATGAGCCATGCGCTCACGACGATCCACGACGCCTATCGCGCGACGCCGGTCGGCATCGTGCCGACGGTGCTCTCGCAGCGCATGAAGGAGCTGAGCGAGGCGATTCCGGTCGTCCGCTCGATGGCGCTGCTCGACGCCGAAGGCACGGTCGTCGCGAGCAGCGTCGACGCCCTGCTCGGCCGCGATTTCGCGGACCGCGGCTACTTCCGCGCGGCACGCGGCGGCGCCGCCGACTCGCTGCACGTCGCGACGCCGCTGAAGACGCCGCTCGACAACTACACGGTGATCTTCGTGCGCCCGATCCGGGCGCAGAACGGCGCCTTCATCGGCGCCGTCGCCGCGGCGCTCGAGCCCGAGTACTTCCGCGTCCTCTTGCGCTCGATCCTGTATGCGCCCGACATGTGGGTGTCGCTCGGCCACGGCGACGGCAAGGTGTTCGTCACCATGCCCGAGGACGCGCGCCGCATGGATGGCGACTGGGCGTTCGCGGCGTTCGCGCGCGAGAAGGAGAGCAGCGACGGCCGCATCGTGCTCGGGCCGATCGCCGGATCGGCCGAGCCGCGGATCACCGCGCTCGGCCGCATCGCGCCGCCGCCGCTGCACATGGACCAGCCGCTCGTCATTGCGGTGAGCCGCTCGACCGCGGAGGTCTTCGCGCCCTGGCGGCAGCAGGCATTCGCGTATCTTGCGTTCTTCACCGTCCTCGGCGCGGGCGCCGCGTTCGGCCTCTACCGCGGCCAGTGGCGGCGCAAGTCGTACGCCCTGCTCGCCGCGAACGCCGAGCGCGAGCGCCGCAAGAACGCCGAGCAGCTCGCGCTCGCGCTCGAAGGCGCCCAGCTCGGCCTCTGGGACTGGGACGTGCGCAACGACCGCTTCACGTCGAACGAGGTGGTGCGCGCCCACCTCGGCTACGCGCCCGACGAGATCGGCGACGCCGGCGACGCCTGGCGACGCCTCGTCCACCGCGACGACGCCGAGAAGCTGATCTCGGCGATCGAGGCGCACTTTCGCCGCGAGACGGCGGCGTACGAGTGCGAGTTCCGCGTCCGCCACAAGGACGGCCACTGGGTCTGGCTGCTGAGCCGCGGCAAGGTCGTCGAGCGCGACGGCGACGACACGCCGGTGCGGATGGCCGGCACCCACATGGATTTGACGCGGCGCATCCGCACCGAGGCGCAGGTGCAGCGCAGCGCCGAGATGCTGCGCCGCACCGGCGAGCTCGCCAACATCGGCGGCTGGGAGCTCGACCTGGCGACGATGCAGGTCGAGTGGAGCGAGCAGGTGTTTCGCATCCACGAGCTGCCGCCGGGCGCTTCGCCTCGCCTCGAGGAGACGATGCAGTACTACGGCCCGAGCGGGCGGTCGGCGCTGCAGGGCGCGATCGAGGCGGCGGCGCGCGACGGCGAGCCTTGGGACCTCGAGCTGTCGTTCGTGACCGCGAAGGGCAACGCGCGCTGGCTGCGCGCGCAGGGCGTCGCCGTCTGCGACGACGGCCGCCCGGTGCGCCTGCTCGGCGCGTTCCAGGACATCACCGAGAAGAAGACCAACGCGCTCGAGCTGCACCGACTCAACGAAGAGCTGACGCGACTGTCGACGACCGACGCGCTGACCGAGGTGGGCAACCGGCGCCTGTTCGATCAGACGCTGCGCGCCGAGTGGGCGCGCGCCGCGCGGCGCGGCAGCTCGGTCGGCCTCCTGATGATCGACGTCGATCACTTCAAGGAATACAACGACCACTACGGCCACCCTGCGGGCGACGCCGTGCTGCGCCAGATCGCGGGCATGGTCGGCGAGTCGGTGCGCCGCGGCGGCGAGCTGGTCGCGCGCTACGGCGGCGAGGAGTTCGCGCTGCTCCTGCCCGGCGCCGACCTCGCCGCGGCGATCGCCGTCGCCGAGCGCTGCCGGCAACAGGTGATCGACGCCAAGATCGAGCACCGCGCGTCGACGACGTCGGCCTGGCTCGGCGTCAGCATCGGCGTCGCCAGCCAGGTCGCGAGCCCCGCGGTCGACTGCTCGGCGCTGGTCGAGATCGCCGACGCCGCGCTTTATCGCGCGAAGCGCTGCGGGCGCGGGCGGATCGAGTTCTGAGCGTCCGGGCGAGTGCCGCTCGTCGGTTTCGGCTGCCGTTCGTCGCCTGACCGAACGCGTCCTACAGGGCGCACCGAAGGGCACCGATTCCTGCGCACGCGCCTTGCCCGTCCAATGGCGCCATAGCCGAAGGACGCGCCATGTCAATGCTCGAAGGTCTCGCCGCCACGCTCACCGACATGGGCTTCGTCCAGCTCGCGCTGCTGTTCGCCGCCGTCGGCGCCTACGCGATCGCGATCAACGGCTCGCTCGGCGCGGGGCTTCGCAGCGGCGCGGCGAGCGCCGCGTTCGCGTCCGGCATCGGCTTTTCCACGCTCGCCACGTCGTTCATGGGCGGCGTCGTCTTCCTCGCGGTCGCGGTTCTCACGATGGCGCTGTTCGCCGGCTCGACGTGGCTCGTCGCAGCGATGCTCGGTCTCGGCAGCGAGCGCGGGCCGGTCGTCGCAGCGGTCGAGGACGTGCGCGTCGCATCGCCGGCGCCCGCGCTGCGCGCCGTGCGCGGCTTCGCCGCCGTCCTGCTCCGCTCGCTCTGACGCGAGCAGCGGCGCCGCTCAGCGCGCCGCGAGCACGAGCGCGAGCGCGATCGCAGCGGGCAACGCCTGCACGAAAAGGATCTTGCGCGACGCCGTCGCCGCGCCGTAGACGCCGGCGACGACGACGCACGCGAGGAAGAAGACCTTCACGCTCGTGCCCGCGTCGCCGAGCGACAGCCCCCAGACCAGACCGGCGGCGAGGAAGCCGTTGTAGAGCCCCTGGTTGGCGGCGAGCACCTTGCTGGCCTCGGCGAACTCGGGCGTCAGCCCGAACGCCTTGCGCCCCTTGGGCGTGGTCCAGAGGAACATCTCCAGGACCAGGATGTAGACGTGGATCAAGGCCA
>JASLGD010000031.1 GCA_030150305.1 Caldimonas sp.
CCTCGATCGCGTGCGCCATGTGCTCAGCGAAGTTGACGAAGCGGAGGCGCTCGCGTCGGCCTCGAACGCGGAGCCGCGCGGCCATCTGCGCGTGCTCTGCCCGCCGGCCTTCGCGGTGCATCAGCTCGCCAAGCACCTGCCCGCGTTTCGTGCGCGCCATCCCAAGGTGACGGTGGAGCTCACGGTGCCGGGTCCGGTCGAAACCGTCGACGACAACTTCGATGTCACGATCCTCACCGAAGGGCGCCACGCGATCGACGGCGGCTTCATCGCACGCCGGCTCGCTCGATCGGAGGTGATCGCGTGTGCGGCGCCGGAGTACCTCGACCAGCACGGGCGGCCGCAACACCCCGGCGAGCTGGCCGATCACCAGGCGTTGCTGCCGAGCTTCCTGCGCGAGATCACGTTCCACACGCTCGCTGCTGGTTCACCGGGCGGCATCGGCGAGTCGTACACGGTCCCCGTGCATTCGCCTGCGCTGCGCACGGTGCACACCGACACGCTCTACGCCGCGGCGCTCGCCGGCATGGGAATCACCGGGCTGCCGTCGTTCGTGGCGGAGGACGCGCTTCTCGAGCACGCACTCGAGCGGGTGCTTCCTCGCTGGCATACCTTCGTGACGACGATCTATGCGGGTCTGCCGACGCGAAAGCATGTTCCGGCGCGCACGCGTGCCTTCGTCGACTTCCTGGTGCAGGTATTCGGCGGCGAGGACCGCGATCCTTGGCTGCTCGCCGCCGGTTGCGAGACACCGACGGCGGCGTTCGCGCCGCCGCAGCGGTCGCGCATGGGCGCGACGGGTTGATCGTCGGGTGCTCTTCGGCGGCGGCCCGCGTCACCAGTTCTAACGAGCCACGCCCGCACACCATCGGGTCGCGGAAGCAGAATGCGGCGAGTCGAGGGCGGAGTCATGGAAGGAGACGGCGATGTCGCTCGATCCCGATCTGCAGCAGTTCCTGGGGTTCCTGAACCGTCATCGTGAGCTGCGCGCGCGTCTGCCTGCGCCGCCGGACAAGACCGTCGTCTACAGCGGCGCGATGCGCTCGGGGGACGACGTGTACGCGGCGTGGCGCATGCTCGCCCAGGCCAAGGCGGCCGAGCCGGCGCGGTTCGACTACGTGACGCTCGAGGAACGGTTGCGCGGGTTCCACGTCGTGGAGCTGGGCGAGTCGCTTTATGACCACGCGAACCGGCTCTCGGACCTGCTGAAGCGTCGGGGTCTGGAGGACCAGCGGATGATCCTCTGGCGTGCGCTCTCGGGGATCTATGTCCAGGGCGCGCGGGGGAAGGTCCGTGCGCTGATCTTTCCCACGCAGGAGATCGCGCGCTCGGTCTTCCACCTGACCGAGGTGAGCGTGCTGCTGCGCGCCGACGTCCTCCAGCAGATCAGCATCGACCCCGAGCTGCTGCGCGACTTCCGTGTGCTGGTGAAGTCCGGCGCCATTCCGGGACCGATCGTCGTGATGTGACCCGCGATGGACCGACGATGGTCCGTTCGGTTCGAATCATCGTGGCAAAGCCGGCAGGGGCTCGGCTCGGTCCGGGACGCGCGCTGGTGTGTGCGCAACGTTGAGCACCATCGACATCCAGCTGAAGTAGCCGAGGATGCCGACCAAGTCGATCAAGCCCTGCTCGCCCAGCAGCGCGAGCGTCGCGTCATAGGTCGACTGCGAAACGCCCTTGGTGTTCGTCAGCTCCGAGAGGAAATCATGGACGAGCGCCTGCGCCGCAGACATCGAGGGTGGCCGACGCGCGTCGCGGAGCGCCTCGATCGTCTCTTCGCTGACGCCCGCCTGTCGTGCCAGCGGCACGTGCACCGCCCACTCGAATTGCTGGGACCACCACCGCGACACCAGAAGCGTCGCGAATTCCGTGATCTCCGGGGCAAGCGCACTGTCGAACCGCAGATATTCGCCCACCTTCTGCAGCCGCGACATCAGCTCGGGACTGCGCAAGAGCGGAATGAACGGTCCGGTCACCGCCTTGCGCGGACCTGCGATCAGCTCATTCGCCGCCGCTCGCTGCGCTTCGGTCATGTCCGCGAGCGCGGGCAGCGGCAGTCGGTCTTGCATCGTCGACATGGAAACGTCCTTTCTCGGTCAGCCACATGGCGAGGGCACTGGCAATCAGGAAGGCCACCGCGAGTGCGCTCGGCAGCGTGAAGGCGTCGCCTGCTGAGAGGCTGAAGCCCACCAGGACGGGCCCGGCCAACTGTCCGACGGCAAACGCCGCCGTCAGGGCGGCGATCAACCTCGTCGGCGCGCCCTTGGCGATCCGCCTCGCCTCCTGCACTCCCGCCATGGTCATCACCATGAAGGTCCCGCCGACGCAGACCGCCGACAGCGCGAGCGTGCGCAGGCTCATGTGCACCGCGGGCGCGGCGACTCCGGCCGCCATCACGAGCAGGCTCACGGCAGCCGTCCTGCGCGGCGGCGACGAGCGGAAGATGCTGGTCGCCAGCACCGTCGAGAGAGCCGCCGCGACGCCGAACAACGGCCATGCCCAGCCGAACACGAGCGGGTCGTTGAGCAGGCTGCGCGCCGCGGCCGGGATGAAGGTTGCCGGAATGATGTAGCCGAACCCGAACGCTCCGTAGCAGACGACGAGCAGCCAGGCCGAACGATCGAGCGGCTGCGCGGTCTCTGAGTTCGGCACTTCGTGTGCAGGAGGGGCTGTCGACAGGTGAGGCCAAGCGGCGGCGGCGATGGCCGAAGCGGCGACGCCGAGCGCGGCCCACGCGATCTCGGGCTTGGCCCCGGACGTCGCGGCGAAGAGGGCGACGCAGCCGGCGAGGCAGATGCCGATGCCGACGCCGGCGAAGACCCACCCCGCCCGCGCGCCTCGGCCATGGGCCGCGAGATGCGCCAACGCCCAGGCGGAGGCGCCGACCAGAACGAAGGCGCTCGCGACGCCCGCCGCGAGGCGGAGAAGCAGCCAGGCCGGCAGCCTCTCGGTGAGCGCCATCGCGAGCGTCGAAAGGGCGACTGCGAGCAAGCCCCATTTCGCTGAGCTGCCGGCCCGGGGTGCCAGGACGAACGTCGCCAATGCGCCGAGCAGATACCCGACGTAGTTGGCCGTTGCGAGC
>JASLGD010000066.1 GCA_030150305.1 Caldimonas sp.
TCGACGAGTCCGGGTTTGCGCGGTCGGTCGCCGAGCGCTATCGCACGCGCCATGCGGTCGATACCGTGAAGTCGGAGGACTTCGATCTCATCGACACGTTGGCTAGGGTCTACGACGAGCCATATGCCGACAGCTCGGCGATTCCGACCTACCGCGTCTGCCAGCTTGCGCGCAAGCACGTGACGGTCGCACTGTCGGGCGACGGCGGCGACGAATCGTTCGGCGGGTATCGCCGCTACCGCATGCACCTGATGGAAGAGCGCATGCGCGCTGCGCTGCCGCATCGCGTGCGCCGGCCGCTGTTCGGCCTGCTCGGCCGGGTCTATCCGAAGGCGGACTGGGCGCCGCAGGTCTTTCGCGCCAAGACGACCTTCGAGGGCATGTCGCGGACGGCTGTGCAGGCGTACTTCCACTCGATGTCGATCCTGCGCGGGCCGATGCGGGCGACGCTCTTCAGCCCGCAGCTGAAGAGGGCACTCGGCGGTTATGACGCGCTCGAGGTGTTCGAGCGGCACGCGCGCGCCGCGCATACGGACGATCCGCTCGCGCTCATTCAGTACCTCGACCTGAAGACGTACCTCGTCGGCGACATCAACACGAAGGTCGACCGCGCCAGCATGGCGCACTCGCTGGAGGTCCGCGAGCCGCTGATGGACCACGAGCTGGTCGAGTGGCTCGCGAGCCTGCCGTCATCGCTGAAGATCCGCGGGGCGCACGACAAGTTCCTGCTCAAGAAGTCGATGGAGCCGCACCTGCCACACGATGTCCTCTATCGGCCGAAGATGGGATTTGCAGTGCCGCTGGCGCGCTGGTTTCGCGGTCCGCTGCGCACCCGCGTGCGCGACGCCGTGCTCGGTCCGGGGCTTGCGGCCACCGGGTGGTTCGAGCGTTCCTACCTCGAGCATCTCGTCAGCGCCCACCAGGCGGGCAGCCGCGACTACAGTGCGCCGCTGTGGTCGCTGCTGATGTTCGAGGCGTTCCTGCGCACGAGCGGAGCCAGCAGCGAGCGTGCGCTGCGCTCCGACGCCGCCACATCCGAGTCTGCGGCGGCCTGAACGGGCGCCAACGATGAGCTCATCCGAGGTGCCCATGACCGACGCAACCGGCAAGCCATCGCTCGCGGTGCCAGCAGGGTTCGACACGACTTCGACCGAGCAGTTCTACGAGTACTACAAGGCCGAGAGCCTTTCTGCGCACACGATGGAGCGCTTCCGCGCGATCGCGGCAGCCGTGCTGCGCCTGCGCGAACCTGGTGAGCGTGCGCTCGACGTTCTCGATGTCGGCTGCGGGGCCGGCAGCCAGAGCCGCTGCTGGACCGAGGGCGGTCACCGCTATCAGGGGCTGGACATCAACGAGCCGCTGATCCGGCTGGCCAATCGGCGCGCCGCCAAGGACGGGCTCGCGGCACGATTCGACGTCGGCTCGGCGACCGCGTTGCCGTTTGCCGACGCCTCGTTCGACGTGTGTCTGGTTCCGGAGCTGCTCGAGCACGTCGAGGATTGGCGCAGCTGCCTCGAGGAGAGCGTTCGCGTGTTGCGCCCGGGCGGCGTGATCTTTCTCAGCACCAGCAACAAGCTCTGTCCGAAGCAGCAGGAGTTCACGCTGCCGGGGTACAGCTGGTATCCGGGGTTCGCCAAGCGCTGGATCGTGCAGCGCGCGCTCACCACCTGGCCAGCGGTGGCCAACCACGCCAAGTACCCGGCGGTGCACTGGTTCAGCTTCTACCAGCTGCGCGACTTCTTTGCGGCGCGCGGCTTCGAATCGTTCGACCGCTTCGACCTCATGCGGTTGGACGACAAGTCGGTGGCCGCGCGGCGCTTGATCGGCCTCGTGCGCTCGGTGAAGGCGCTTCGCTTCCTCGGCCACGTTCTGACGCCCGGCACCGTGCTGATCGCACGCAGGGTGTGACCGGGTCCTTCGCTGCGAGCGGCCACGTGCAAGGATCGAACTCATGACGGTTCTGGCCGAACGACTGCGCGAGCGGCACTACGCGCACCGCACGCATCCGTATCGCACGTTCGAGAAGCGCATCGACTCGCTCCTCAGCCGCGACAGCGTGCTGCTCGATGCCGGGTGCGGCCGCACCGCGCCCACGCTGCGCAAGTACGTCGGCCGGGCACGCAGGCTGATCGGGGTCGACCTGGTCGAGTTTCGCGACGTGCCGCGCGGGATCGAGACGTACCAGACGGACCTTGCGCATCTGCCGCTCGCCGATGGCGTCGTCGATCTCGTCGTCTCGCAGAGCGTCTTCGAGCACCTCGTCGACCCGGAGGCGGTGTATCGAGAGCTCGCGCGGGTATTGCGCCCGGGCGGGGCGGTCATCTTCCTCACTGCGAACATGTGGGACTACGGCACCCAGGTCGCGCGGCTCGTCCCCAACCGGTTCCATGCGCGCATCGTGAAGAAGGTGGAGGGAAGGAGCGAAGAGGACACCTTCCCGACCGCGTACAAGACGAACACCCGGCGCGATGTCGAACGCCTTGCCGCGCGCTCGGGGTTGCGGGTCGAGTCGTTCGACTACCTCAGCCAGTACCCGAACTACTTCATGTTCAATGGGGCGCTGTTCTTCCTCGCGATGTGCTTCGAAAAGTTGATCCACCGCTTCGAGGCGCTGCGTGCCTTGCGCGGCTGGATCCTGGTGACGCTGCGAAAGCCCGCGACAAAGAGCGACCCCTGAGAGCGATGACGATGCAGGCCGAGGTCAGCCCCGAGCGACGCGAGCGCGATGCGGCGCAGTCGAGCGCGACCGGTCCGGCCATCGCCGAGCGCCCGCTGCGCGTCCTTCTTTTCTCCACCCTCTACCCGAGCGCAGCGCGGCCGACGCACGGCTCGTTCGTCGAGACGCGCTTGCGCCAGGTGCTCGACACCGGCCGGATCGAGGCCCGGGTGGTCGCCCCGGTGCCGTGGTTTCCGTCCGGGGCCGCGATGTTCGGCAGCTACGCCAGGTTCGCCCGCACGCCTCAACGCGAACGGCGCTTCGGCGTCGACGTCGCCCATCCTCGCTACCTCCTGCTGCCCAAGTTCGGCATGCACGGAGCGCCGCTCTCGCTCGCGCTCGGCTCGCTCGGGACCTTGCGCTCCCACCTCGCGAGCGGCTTCGATTTCGACGTCATCGACGCGCACTATTTTTATCCCGACGGAGTGGCCGCTGCGTTGCTGGCCGCGTGGCTCGGGAAGCCTTTCGTCGTGACGGCGCGGGGCAGCGACCTCAACGTGATCGGGCGCTTCCGCCTCCCCGGGGCGCAGATGCGATGGGCGGCGCGCCGCGCGCTCGCCAACGTCGCGGTCAGCCGTGCCCTCGCGCAGATCCTGATCGGCTGGGGAATCGACCCTTCGCGGGTCCACGTGTTGCGCAACGGCGTCGACACCGA